>CAYQVL010000508.1:0-1502 GCA_964420825.1 uncultured Sphingomonadaceae bacterium | reverse complement strand
GTAGATTGGCGGCTGCGCTTTTTCAAGACTTCCCCGGCGAGTCGGGGGAGACTATCACGGTCGAATGATCAGCATCTCAGACGCCTTTGACGGCGGCAACATTCGCGTCCTTTCGACCGACGGGGCGACCGCGCAACTCGAAATCAAGAAGGACCACCAGTCCGATTTCTACCAGTGGTTCTATTTCCGCGTCACCGGCGGCGCGGGCGCCGAGCTGACGCTGACGATCGGCAATGCCGGCGATTCGGCCTATGCCAAGGGCTGGGAGAATTATTCCGCGCGCGTCTCCGAAGATCGGCAAAGCTGGCGGCTCGCCGATACCGCCTTCGAAAACGGCGCGCTGACGATTTCGCACAAGAGCGACGCAAACAGCCTGTGGTTCGCCTATTTCGCGCCCTACACCATCGAGCGCCATCACGATTTTGTTGCACGGATCGCCGCATGCGACGGCGTTTCGCACGCCTCGCTCGGGCAGACGCTCGACGGGCAGGAGCTCGATTATTTCACGCTCGGCGCCGGGCCGCTCTCGGTCTGGCTCTATGCCCGCCAGCACCCCGGCGAAACGATGGCCGAATGGTGGATGGAGGGAGCGCTCGACCGGCTCACCGACGACAATGACGCCGTCGCCGGGATGCTGCGCGAAAAAGCGACTTTCCACATCGTCCCCAATATGAACCCCGACGGATCGAAGCGCGGCCATCTGCGGACCAATGCCGTCGGCGCCAACCTCAACCGCGAATGGCACCAACCGACCGCGGTCGACAGCCCGGAAGTTCTGTATGTCCGCAACAGGATGGACGAAACCGGCGTCGATTTCGCGATGGATGTCCATGGCGACGAGGCGATCGCGGCGAATTTCATGGCCGGCTTCGAAGGCATACCGAGCTGGAGCCGGCGCCAAGCCGATCTTTACGACGCCTATATCGCGGCGCTGCTCAAGACCGCGCCCGACTTCCAGACCAAGCTCGGCTATCCGGTAGCCGAACCGCGCAAGGGCAATCTCTCGATGTCGACCAATCAGCTCGCCGAACGTTTCGGCTGCGTTGCGATGACATTGGAAATGCCGTTCAAGGACAATCACGAACGCCCCGACGCGGAATTCGGCTGGTCGCCCGAACGCTGCCGCGAACTGGGCCGCGATTGCCTTGCCGCGCTCGCCGGCATGATCGACGAATTGCCCGTCTAGGCGAATACTCCCGCCAGGCAACCGCGCATCGCCGCACGCGCCGTCGCGCCGCCGCAGAAATAGTTGATCAGTTCTTCCTGAACGCCCCGCCGAAGGCGGCTTCTGCGCCTCACCCTAACCATATGACATACATAGCCTTTATATGCTATCTATGTCAGCCCTCCCCCCGACTGAATTGAGTTTCGGGGACAGTATACTTAATTATCCTCACATTCACCTCTCTTCGACTTCGGTCCCGGCTTTGCAGGCCCCAGCCGTCACCCGATAGCCGCTTCCTGCCCGACGATCGATGCGGAATTACGCCGGCAGGCGCGCG
>CAYQVL010000507.1:0-1504 GCA_964420825.1 uncultured Sphingomonadaceae bacterium | reverse complement strand
GTCAGCTTGCCCGCATTCAACCGGCGATGCCCTGTTTGCCCCGAGCCTGCGGCACCGCGCTTCAATTCGTCTTCCATGATGTTCCTCCTGTTCAAGCCGCTGCACAGCGCAGACGGCAGAGCTGGAGGCATGCAACTGGCATGGCGCGGTCGATCGAAGGCGAGCCTGGGGACTTGAATTTGGTGCTACCCAGTAGTACTTTCCGGTCACAAGGAGAGATCTCATGACTGTCAAATCTTCGATCTCGCTCACCGACGAACAGGATGCCTTTGCACGCCAACTCGTCGAGAAGGGGCGATTTCCTTCTGTTAGCGCTGCGTTGCAGCAAGGACTGGAACTGTTGCGCCAGCGTTTCGAAAATGACGCGTTGGAGCTTGAGGCGTTGCGAACCCTTCTAATCGAACGGCGAAGCGGAAAGTTCGTATCCAGCGACGAGATGATGGACGCCATTTCTGGCGCAGCGACCCGCAAGCGCGCCAAACATGGTATATGAGGTCGTCTTCGCCGCCGATGCCCGACGCGACTTCACACTGATTTTCGAGTTTCTGGTCGACAGCTATGTTGGCTTTGGCGATGACACCGAGACAGCCATCCTGCGCGCAGAAGCGCGCGTGCAGGCGATCCGAGAGGACATTACTCAATTGGGACAATTGCCCTATCGCGGAACGCTGCACGACGACATGCTACCCGGGCTGCGCCATTTGACAATTGGGCAGGCCATTGCGTGGTTCGACATAGATGAAGATGTGAAACGTATTCGTGTGCTCGCCGTCTTTTTTGGCGGTCAGGATCATATCCGCAGAATGCTAACGCGATTGCTCGGTGAGTAGCTCGACGGCAGCGTCGGAGTGGCTCAGCCCTTCTGATCCGGCGCAGTGGAATGGTGCGTTTGACCCTATGCGGACATTGACCTTTCCCCGCGCAGAGCTGTTGATGCAGCGCTTGCAGTCGTGGTGGAGGTAAAGTTAAGCAATGAAGCTGCCAGATGACGAGTTGCGCCAAGCCATATGGATGGTCGCTCTGCTTAACCTTGCATATTTCGGCGTAGAGTTTGCCGTGGCACTGTCCATTGGGTCGGTATCGCTGTTGGCCGATAGCGTGGACTTCTTTGAAGACGCGGCCGTCAACTTCTTGATTATCGCGGCCCTAGGTTGGAGCGCAGCGCGGCGCGCCAAGCTTGGTATGGCGCTCGCTGTTATCCTGCTCATGCCAGCGCTCGCTTTCGGATGGACGCTCTGGCGGAAGTTTGCATCGCCAGTTCCGCCGGAAGCTATCACGCTGGGAATCACCGGCGCCGGTGCGTTGATCATCAATCTTTTCTGCGCGTACTCGCTGGCACGGTGGCGAAAATCCAGCGGCAGTTTGACCAAAGCCGCTTTCCTTTCCGCTCGCAATGACGCCGCGGCCAATGTCGCGATTATCACGGCGGGGCTTGTTACGCTCTTCTGGCGGTCGGTTTGGCCTGATGTGATCGTTGGACTTGCCATAGCTGCAATGAACATTG
>CAYQVL010000506.1:0-1516 GCA_964420825.1 uncultured Sphingomonadaceae bacterium | reverse complement strand
GCCGCGCCCGGGGCGCGTTTCTTTTCTGCGAGGAGCAAAAACGATGGCACGTCGCCGCCAGATTTACGAAGGCAAGGCCAAGATCCTCTATGAGGGGCCCGAACCCGGCACGATCATCCAATATTTCAAGGATGACGCGACCGCGTTCAACAACCAGAAAAAGGGCACGATCTCGGGCAAGGGCGTGCTCAACAACCGGATTTCCGAGCACATCTTCACGCGGCTCGGCCATATCGGCGTGCCCAACCACTTCATCCGCCGCCTCAACATGCGCGAGCAGCTCGTCCGTCAGGTCGAGATCGTGCCGATCGAAGTCGTCGTCCGCAACGTCGCGGCCGGTTCGCTCTCCAAGCGCCTCGGCATCGAGGAGGGCGAGCAGCTGCCGCGCACCCTGATCGAATATTGCTACAAGGACGACGCGCTTGGAGACCCGCTGATCGCAGAAGAGCATATCGCCTGCTTCGGCTGGGCGTCACAGGATGAAATGAACGAGATCGCCGACATGGCCATCCGCGTGAACGATTTCCTGTCGGGCATGTTCTCGGCGATCAACATCCGGCTGGTCGACTTCAAGCTCGAATTCGGACGAGTTTGGGAGAATGAATTTTCGCGATTGATGCTCGCCGACGAAATCAGCCCCGATGGCTGTCGACTGTGGGACATGGATACGAACGAGAAGCTCGACAAGGACCGGTTCCGACGCGATCTGGGCGGCGAAGCCGAAGCCTATCAGGAGGTCGCGCGGCGGCTCGGCCTGCTCCCCGAAGGCGAAACCAACGAAGTGCTCGATCTCGAACAACATCGCAAGAAGCGGGGAAAATAGCCGGATCGGCTGGTGCGACGGCGCGCGGCCGAGCGGCTTAGCGTCCGACACGAATACCGCAGATCAGGCCGAAAACGAAGGTTGCGAGAAGCGCCAGCCTGACCATGCCATCGACATCGCTATAGCCAAGTATCTGCGTTCCAAAGGCGAACAAACCGATGAACATGACCAGAGCGATCATCGCCATAGCAAGGTCCTTTTGGTGGCCGCGATCCATCTTTCGCGGGGATCCGCACGCTAAGTACGAGAGATTGAAAACGCGTTAAACCGATCGGCGCAGGCGCCGTGCGCAATGCTCCCCTTGCCTCCGGCGGGCGATCGAACCATAGAGCGCGCGAGCCCGCGCAACAGGATTCACCGCCATGAAAACCCGTATCCATATCACCTTGAAACAGGGCGTTCTGGACCCCCAGGGCAAGGCAATCCACCATGCGCTCGAGTCGCTCGGCTTCAACGGGATCAATGATGTCCGCCAGGGCAAACTTATTGAACTCGACCTCGAAGACGGCGCCTCAGACGCTGACATTGCCGATATGTGCCGCAAGCTGCTCGCCAACACCGTGATCGAGAATTTCGAGATCCTCGAGGACACGGCGGCGTGAAGACCGCCGTTATCGTCTTTCCGGGCTCGAACTGCGATCGCGACATGGCGGTTGCGCTGGAGCAGGCTACGGGCGAGCCGCCGGCCATGGT
>CAYQVL010000505.1:0-1516 GCA_964420825.1 uncultured Sphingomonadaceae bacterium | reverse complement strand
TTGGTTCGGCGAGGAATTCCGGTCGCTCCGGTCGTCGTGCGTCGCGATCCCCTGCGCTGCGCCCACGAGGACCGCTTCAGCCGGCCTCCACCTGCCGCGACAGGAACCATTGCGTTCCGTCAGGTGCGCGCACGCCGCCGCGCCGGTCGCCGTCGCTCTTCTCCCTCATCGGCTGGACGACTTGAGCACCGTTCGCGATGGCGCGCTCGAATGCGGCGTCTGGATCGGAAAGGTAAACATGCAGCATCGCCGGCGGGCCGTCGGCCTTGCCCATCATGAGCACCGTGTCGCCAATCCGGCACTCGGCGTGCATGATACCGCCCGACTCACTTGCGATGACCCTCAGACGCCTTGCGTCTAGCACCGTCTCACAGAACGTGAGAACGGCTTCAATATCTTTGACGAGTAGATAGGGGGCGAGGTCGGTGTATCCGTCGGGTTTGTAGGCCATGAAGGCAGACTCAGGTCCTGCACACCCGCTGTCAAGTCCAGCGGGTTATTCGGTTTCCGTCGCGCCACGCTCTTCGGAAACCTCCTTCGCGAGAGTTCCGCCCTTTGACAGCCGCCGCCCCAGCGCCTCGACGAACCCCTCATAGCGCTCGCGGCCTTTGGCCTGCGCAGCGTCGCGCATCGTGTCGGGCATCGGCGGCGTCGTGGTGAGCCAGAACTTCACGAAGAGCGCTACCGCCTCGTTGCCAATGGTCACGTCGCGCTCCAGGCGCTCGACCGCGCGGGTGAGCCGGTCGAGCCGGCGCACGATGGCGGCTTCGCGCTGGTCGGCGCCGTCGGGCGAGAGGAAGGCGGCGAGAGCCGCCTCGACGATCTGCGACTTCGAGAGTTTCCGGCGGGCTGCGAGCGCCTCGAGCTCCACTGAAAGCCCCGCGTCGAAATAGACATTGAGGCGGGATTTCTTCATGCGGTCTTCCTCCTTCCCGGCTGCGTCTAAAGCTCGATCCCGTCATCGGGATCAAGCGCGACCTGGCGCGCCACGCTGCGGAAGCGGTCCTGCATCGCCCGCGCGCGCTGCGCGTCGTCGCCCGGCTCTTCGTCGAGAGCGGCGAATTCCTCCCGGGGCCCCGGCGTCTCCGGCGCGATTTGCTCGTGCTCGGGCAGCGCCGGCTGGCGGCGGACACCGCCCTCGCTCTCCCCCTCGGTCCCGGCGCGCGCCTTTGTCGAAATTGTCGGCGCGGCGATTGGCGGCCGGCTACTCCAATCGTCCCACTGCGTGGTGTCCTGCGCGTCGCCCGGGCGGGACTCGACCTGCGGCGGTGGGAGGATCCGTGCCTTGAACTGGCGGTCCTCATAGTAGCGCGCCTTCTTCGACCGGACCGGCGGCGCGCCGGAGACGAGCACGATCTCGTCCGAGGGCGGCAGCTGCATCATCTCGCCGGGGGTGAGCAGCGGGCGGGCCGTCTCCTGCCGGCTGACCATGAGATGACCCAGCCAGGGGCTTAGCCTGTTGCCGGCATAGTTCTTCATCGCGCGCATCTCGGTCGCGGTGCCGAGCGCGTCGGAG
>CAYQVL010000504.1:0-1534 GCA_964420825.1 uncultured Sphingomonadaceae bacterium | reverse complement strand
TTCTATTCGAAGGACGCGATCATCGAGGCGGCATTCGCCAGCGGTACGCAGATCGGCGGTATCGGCTTCTTCGTCGGCGTCTTTTCGGCGCTGCTGACGAGTTTCTATAGCTGGCGGTTGATGTTCCTGACCTTCTACGGAAAGCCGCGCTGGACGACGTCGGAGCATATCCGGCATGCGCTTCACGGCGATCATCACGATCATCCCGACGATGAAGATGCCGGCCGTTCGCCCGCCGAATACGGCTCGGCGCACGACGATCTCGCCACCGGCACCGGCGGTTATCATCCGCATGAAAGCCCGTGGACGATGCTCGTTCCGCTCGGCCTGCTCGGCCTCGGCGCGATCTTCTCGGGTTTCCTCTTTCACATTCCCTTCGTCGAGGCCGAAGAGGGGCTAGCATTCTGGAACGGCAGCATCGCGCTCGACACGCAGCTGCTCCACGCGCTCCATGAAGTGCCGCTGTGGGTCAAGCTCGCGCCGGGCATCGTCATGCTGACCGGGCTTGCGATCGCCTGGCTCGCCTATATCCGCTACACCGCCTGGCCCGAAAAGTTCGCCGGCCAGTTCCGCGTGCTCTATGCCTTCCTGCTCAACAAATGGTATTTCGACGAGATCTACAATGCGGTTTTGGTCCGCCCGTCCTTCGCCATCGGTCGCTTCCTGTGGAAGCGCGTCGACAAGGGCTTCATCGATCGCTTCGGCCCCGACGGCGTTTCAGCGCTGGTCGTCGGCGGCACCGGGTTAACCCGCCGCTTCCAGTCGGGCTATCTCGCCGCTTATGCTTTCGTCATGCTGATCGGCCTCGCCGCGGCGGCAACCTGGGCGATGACCCGATGAGGATGCCGGCAAAGCAAACCGTTAGCCCTGAGCGTGTCGAAGAGCGGCTCTCGATCCGCGCAACGGGCTTCGACGGGTTCAGCCCTGACGGGATTGAGGGGCGGGCCTCATGAACCAGATCGGCTTCCCCATCCTCTCGCTGATGGTAGCGCTGCCAGTGCTCGGCGCGCTCGCCTGTCTGTTTGCGCCGGGCGACGAAATGCGCCGTGCAAACGCCGCGCGCTGGATCGCGCTGATCGCCACCGCGGCGACTTTCGCGCTCGGTATCGGTCTCTGGCTGAGCTATGAAATCGGCGGGCCACAATGGCAGTTCGTCGAGAACTATCCGGTGTTCGGCCGCTTCGGCTGGGCGCTTGGGATAGACGGCATCGCGCTGATGCTGATCATGCTCTCGGTTTTCGTGATGCCGATCTGCATCGCCGCGAGCTGGAAGGCGATCAAGACGCGCGTTCCCGAATATATGGCCGCCTTCCTGCTCATGGAGGCGTTGATGATCGGCGTCTTCACCGCGCAGGATCTGTTCCTTTTCTATATCTTCTTCGAGGCTGGCCTCATCCCGATGTATCTCATCATCGGGATCTGGGGCGGGTCCGAGCGGATTTACGCGAGCTACAAATTTTTTCTCTACACGCTGCTCGGCTCGGTGCTGATGCTGATCGCGATGCTGTGGATGGTGCAGGAAGCAGGCACGACC
>CAYQVL010000503.1:0-1534 GCA_964420825.1 uncultured Sphingomonadaceae bacterium | reverse complement strand
GGACGAGATATTGCGCTGGCAGGAACCTTCGAGCGCCAGCGGATCGCACAGCCGGGCCTATCAGGTGCTCGGCCAGCCGCGCGCCCTGCGGATCGCAGCCGAACTCGGCATCGGCAATCCGGCGGGCGAAACCATGTGTCTGGGCTGTCATGCCGACAACGTCCCGGCGGCGCGGCGCGGGCCGCGGTTCCAGCTCTCCGACGGCGTCGGCTGCGAAGCCTGCCATGGCGGCGCGGGCGGCCGCGAGAGCGGCTGGCTAGCGAGCCATTATGCGGTCGGCAATTCGCATAGCGCCAATGTCGCGCGCGGCCTCTACCCGCTCGACAATCCGCGCGCGCGCGCCTCGCTCTGCGTCGATTGCCATTTCGGCAGCGCCGCCGCCGGCCAGTTCGTCAACCACCGGATCATGGCGGCCGGGCATCCGCGCCTCGTCTTCGAGCTCGATCTGTTCTCGACGCTCCAGCAGCATCATGACGAAGACGGCGACTATATCCGCCGCAAGGGCCGCACCAACCATGTCCAGCTCTGGGCGATCGGTCAGGCCACCGCGCTCGAACGCTCGCTCACCCTGTTCGCCGATCAGCGGCTCGGCAGCGAAGGGCTGTTCCCCGAATTCTATTTCTTCGATTGCCACACCTGCCACCGCCGCATCTACGACAACCCCGATGCGCGGCGGACCGGAAGCGGCAATCCGGCGCGGCCGATCCCGATCGGCATGCCCGCATTCCAGGACGAGAATATGATCATGCTTTCGGCCGCCGCGCGCGTCGCCGCACCTGCCGCCGCGCAAGCCTTCGACCGCGACAGCCGCGGCTTTCACGCCGCGCTCGGCGAAGGCCGCACCGCAGGGATAGCCGCCGCCGCGCGTCTTCGCGACAGCGCGCGCAGCCTCGCCAACGCCTTTGCCGGCGCAAGCTTCGGCCGAGACCAGAGTTTCGCGATCATCGATGCCGTGGCGAGTGGTGCGATCATGCCGCGCTATACCGATTACGAGGGCAGCGTGCAGGCGGTGATGGCGACCGATACTTTGCTCAATGCGCTGGTCAGCCAGGGAACGCTGAGCGAGGCGTCGGTCGGCGGCATCCGCTCGGATATCAACATCGCCTATAACGCCGTGCGCGAGCCCAATGCCTATCGTCCCGCCGAATTCCGCGCCGCGCTCGGCCGGGCGGCGGCCGCGATCCGGAGACTGCGATGATCCTATGTTCGCGTTTGACCGCGTTGCTTTCGGCGAGCGCGCTCGTCCTCGTCGCGTGCGGCAGCGGCGGCGGGGGAGCGCCGGGCAACCCCAACCAACCCGCGCCGCCGCCCCCGCCGCCGCCACCTCCGTCGGTGACGCAATATCCGGTGCCCGCGCAACTGTCGCTCTCGGCCAATGATGTCCGCCGGATCATCGCCCAGGCGGCAGGCGAAGCCAATGCGCGCGGGCTCCCCGTGGCGATCGCCGTCGTCGACCGCGTCGGCAACGTCCTCGCCGTTTATGCGATGGCCGGCGCCGATCTCTCGCTCAGCGTCTCCGCGCCGCCGGGACCCA
>CAYQVL010000502.1:0-1548 GCA_964420825.1 uncultured Sphingomonadaceae bacterium | reverse complement strand
CCGATATCGTGATCGAGCCCCTCGACGGGAACGCGCTTGCCGCCCGGGCGCCCGTAGACGCTGCCCATCTCGTCGTTGAACAGTTCGTCGACCTCGGTCAGCGCGACCTTGTCCTGCGGGCGCTTGGGCCCGGCGAGGCTCGGAACGACGGCGCCCATATCGAGCTCCATCGTCTCGGTGAACAGAGGGTCGGGCGCGGCGGGGTCGCGCCACAGCCCCTGTTCCTTGCAATAGGCCTCGGTCAGCGCGATCTGCCACTCGTCGCGGCCGGTGAGCCGCAAATAATCGAGCGTCTTGCCGTCGATCGGGAAAATGCCGCAGGTCGCGCCATATTCGGGCGCCATATTGGCGATCGTCGCGCGGTCGGCGAGCGACAGCGAGGATAGCCCCTCGCCGTAGAATTCGACGAAACGCCCGACGACGCCGTGCGCGCGCAGCATCTGGGTGACGGTGAGCACGAGATCGGTCGCCGTGACGCCCTCGGCGAGCTTGCCCTCAAGGCGGAAGCCGACGACCTCGGGAACGAGCATCGACACCGGCTGACCGAGCATCGCCGCCTCGGCCTCGATCCCGCCGACGCCCCAGCCGAGCACGCCCAGGCCGTTGACCAGCGTCGTGTGGCTGTCGGTGCCGACTAGCGTGTCGGGATAGGCGACCAGATGGCCGTCCGCGTCTTCCGAGCTCCACACGCCGCGCGCGAGGTTCTCGAGATTGACCTGGTGGCAGATGCCCGTGCCCGGCGGCACGACCTTGAAGTTGTCGAACGCGCCCGCGCCCCATTTCAAAAACTCATAGCGCTCCATATTGCGCTCATATTCGAACTCGACATTATGCTCGAACGCCTGCGGCGTGCCGAATTCGTCGACCATGACGCTGTGATCGATGACGAGATGGACGGGCACCTGCGGGTTGATGCGCTCGGGGCTGGAGCCGAGCTGCGTCATCGCATCGCGCATCGCCGCCAAATCGACGACCGCGGGGACGCCGGTGAAATCCTGCATCAAAACCCGCGCCGGGCGGTACTGGATCTCGCGGTTGACGCGGCGCTCCTTGAGCCAGCCGGCCATCGCATCGAGATCGTCGCGCGTCACCGTGTCGCCATCCTCGAAGCGCAGCAGATTCTCGAGCAGCACCTTCATCGAAAAGGGCAGGCGCGAAAGGTCGCCGAGCGTCTCGGCGGCTTTCGCAAGCGAGTAGTAAGCGACCTCTCGGCCTTCGACGGTGAGGGTGGAGCGGGTGGAGAGAGTGTCGTGGCCTGTCTGCGTCAAGGGAGGAATCCTCTGTTCGTCGTCAGTGGTGCTCGACGCCGGAAGGGGGAACGCGACAGAGGCGCAACCGGCGGCAAAGCGGGGAATGAGTCGAGGGGTGGTTTAGCGCGGGGCGGAGGTTTGGGGAAGGGCGGCTAGCTAAGACCGCGCGATAATTTCACCGCCGGGGTAGTCATCCCCTTCTTCCCGGTGAGCGATCACGTTCGCGCTTTGCTCGCCCAAATCAATCCGCCCATTCGCTCCATAATGGTGAAAAGGACATAACAGGTAAGGATAAACA
>CAYQVL010000501.1:0-1558 GCA_964420825.1 uncultured Sphingomonadaceae bacterium | reverse complement strand
GAATTGCTCAAGCAGCCGCAGTTCTCGCCGATGCCCTTCGAGGAGCAGACGGTGTCGATTTTTTCCGGCGTCAATGGCTTCCTCGACGGCATCGCGGTCGGTCGCATCACCGATTTCGAAGCGAGCTTTTTGAGCCATATGCGCCACGATCACGCCGATGTGCTGACGACGATCCGCGAAACCGAAAAGCTCGAGGACGACACGGCCGACAAGCTCAAGACCATCCTCGGCGAGTTCGTCAAGACGTTCGCATAGGGGAGATGAATCAGATCCGTTAGCCCTGAGCCCGTCGAAGGGCGCCTATCGGATAGAGAAGCGGGCTTCGACAAGCTCGGCCCCGACGGAGTAAGCAGGAGAGTACATGGCCAGCCTGAAAGAACTCAAAGGCCGGATCGCCTCGGTCAAATCGACCCAGAAGATCACCAAGGCCAAACAGATGGTCGCCGCCGCCAAGCTCAAAAAGGCGCAGGCGGCGGCCGAAGCCGCGCGTCCCTATGCCGAGCGGCTCGAAAAGGTGATGACCAACCTCGCCTCGAAGGTGACGATCAACTCGGACCCGCCCAAATTGCTCGCCGGCACCGGCAAGGGCGAACGCCATCTGATGGTGGTCGCGAACTCCGATCGAGGCCTTGCCGGCGCGTTCAACTCGAACATCGTCAAGGAAGCGCGAATCAAGGCCGAATCGCTCGCCGCCGAAGGCAAGCAAGTGACCTTCTACCTGATCGGCCGCAAGGGCCGCCCGGTGATCAACCGCTTCTATCCGGGGCAAATCAAACACCAATACGATACCACGGCGATCAAGAACCCGCATTTCGACGACGCCAAGGCGATCGCCGCCGAGATCGCCGAGCGCTTCGAAAAGGGCGAGTTCGACGTCGCCTGGCTGTTCTATTCGAAATTCAAGTCGGCGCTCGTTCAGGAACCGCAGACGCAGCAGCTCATTCCCGTCCCCGTCGATAGCGACGGCCCCGCCGACACCAAGGCTGCGGTCGATTACGAGCCCGACGAAGACGAAATTCTCGCCGAACTGCTGCCGCGCAACCTCGCGACCCAGATTTTCCGCGCGCTGCTCGAAAACGCCGCCTCCGAACAAGGCGCGTCGATGACTGCGATGGATAACGCCACGCGCAACGCCGGCGACCTCATCGACAAGCTCACCATCGTCTACAATCGCACGCGTCAGGCGGCGATCACCACCGAACTCGTCGAAATCATCTCGGGCGCCGAAGCGCTCTAGGCATCCAGAAGGCAAGAGGTAAAATCATGGCCACCGCCCCCACCACCAACAATATCGGAACGATTTCGCAGGTTATCGGCGCCGTCGTCGATGTCAGCTTTCCCGGCGAACTGCCCAACATCCTCGGCGCGCTCGAGACCGACAATAACGGCAGCCGCCTCGTCCTCGAGGTCGCCCAGCATCTCGGCGAGAATATGGTCCGGACGATCGCGATGGACGCGACCGAAGGCCTGACGCGCGGCCAGCAAGTGACCGATACCGGAGCGCAGATCCGCATGCCCGTCGGCCCCGAAACGCTCGGCCGCATCATGAACGTCATCG
>CAYQVL010000500.1:0-1564 GCA_964420825.1 uncultured Sphingomonadaceae bacterium | reverse complement strand
TCGCTATACTTCAATCGCGCCGTGGCGGTGGTGGAGGCGCGCCTCTCGCAAGGAGTCCGCCCATGTTCCTCTCCGCCATCCTGAGCGTCCTCGGCCTCGGCTTCATGATCTACGTGCTGTTCGCGCTTGCCGTCTATGCGCTGCCCTTCTTCGTCGCCGTCACCGTCGGCAGCACGGCCGTGGCGCGGATTGCGTCGCTCGCGGGGCCGGACGTCGATCCGACAATGACAGGGCATGTATTCCAATGAAGCTCGACGACAGCCGTCGATCAGCACGCTGCTCGCCGTGGCTGAAGCTTGTCAAATGCAACGCGTTCTCACGCTCATGCCGGCACGGCCGCTGGATCCGCCGGTAAAGCGATAATGTTGTCTGCCCCAAACCAATCTGTAAGGCGTGCCATTGCATCCGCACTGAGGACTTGGGTAAACAATAGTGCAAGGCGGACCTTGGGGCGGGAGCATGCGACGTAGAAAAGGTTGCGATTGCTCTCGAAGGAATCGACCTTGTTGGCGGGCGGGCCGGGCTCAATCCATTCCAGCATCTGGCCGAAGTTATACTTGTTCCATCCACGACCGACGATCACCAGAACGTTCTCGAACTCCGCCCCCTTGACGCCGTGCTTCGTGGCGAAGGGCGTATGCCCGTCAATGAAGCGGTCGAGGGCGATCAACTCCGTGTACGCGACCGATCTCAGCCTCCGAAGCTGCGTGATTTGGCGGGATTCCCCTTCCACCGGGTCAGGGCCGACGTCCCCCAGCCTTCGCTGCGCTTGTTCCACAGCGTCGGGTAAACGCATATGCGGCTGCGCGCCGATGAAGTCGATAACTTCTCCTATCGTCGCAGTTGCTCGCAGCGCAATCAAATCGTTCATGGACTGTGTCCAGACGACTTTGTCCGCGTGATTATGGATTCTGGGCGTTCCGGCTCCGAAGCACCCGAACATTTCACCGAAGCGCTTCGCCTCGAAGGCGGCGCAAGCCGGTTCCAAATGGTCCGCCAAGAACTTAATATGCGGATCGTCCTTCTTCAGCCAGGGGTCGTTGAACTGCCCAAAGATCGGCGGGATGCTCGAATAACCTTGCTCTCGAGCAAGGACGCTGTGACTTAGCATGAGTATCTTGGTCCTTTCGGCCGCGAGGTCCCAGCCCTCGGCCGCCAGCCGATGTCGAATGTGTGTGAAATATGCCTGTGCGGCCTCGGGGCTTGTATCACCGGTCCAATGTCCCCCGCCCTGTCCAGTCCGTCGAACGCCAGGCCAAAGGTTCGTGTGAAAAACGCGTGCTTCGCCTGGCTTTTCGGGATCCCGCACCATTTGCGGAAGCGCGGGACGCATTCGATTGAGCACCTCGACGATTGGGGCCCCCTGTGTCAGGGTAGTTGTCCGTCCTTCTTCTTTTCCTCTATTTTTCAGGCGGGCGGGATAGGACGATGACTTGGGATATTCACCGGAACGCAAGGCGGCCGTGCTGAAGCGGATGCTGCCGCCGAGCAACATGGCCATACGGCAGTTGTCGCGCGAGGAAGGGATTTCCGAGGCGACGCTGCACAAGTGGCGGGCCGAGGC
>CAYQVL010000499.1:0-1565 GCA_964420825.1 uncultured Sphingomonadaceae bacterium | reverse complement strand
AAATGACCGAAGCCCCCGCCGAGATAGGGTGCGCTCCCCATTTGCCAGAACAGCTATGACAGGCATTCGGCGCGCGTCGCCACGTCTTCGGGCAGGAAGGCGCCGAACTTTTCGGCGAGATGCATCAGGATCGCGCCCGATTCGAACACCCGGATCGGCTTGGCTCCGCTATGGTCCATCAGCGCCGGAATTTTCGAATTCGGATTGACCGCGACGAAGCCGCTGCCGAACTGATCGCCTTCGTCGATTCGGATCAGCCAGGCATCATATTCGGCGCCGGCGTGACCCAGCGCTAGCAATTCTTCGAGCATCACGGTGACCTTGACTCCATTGGGCGTCGCCAGCGAATAGAGCTGCAACGGATGCTTGCCGACCGGCAGATCCTTGTCATGCGTGGAGCCCGCGATCGGGCGATTGATGTTGGCGAAACGGCCGCCGCTTTCCTTGTCCCAGGTCCACACTCGGGGCGGGGTATATTCGGTTTGCTCGGTCATCGACAATCTCCGGGCGCCGCGCGGTGAATCAAATATTCCACCGCGATGCGCAGTTGCAAGGCAAGGATGGCGAGTCTGTGCCATCTTCATTGCCAATCGGAAAGCCCATTGTTTCGGGTACTGGTGTCGCGTGCCGACGGCCTGGCAATCTCGATGCCGACCGAAGCCGGTCCGCGCGATGCTATCGGGTGAGCGTTCGCAAGGCTTCGAGAAGATACTCGACCTCCTCGGTCGTGGCATAGTGACACAGTCCGGCGCGCACGAGGCCGCCGGTTTCCGTCAGCCCGAGCCGGGCAATCGGTTCGAGCGCATAGAAATGGCCCGACCAGACATGGATACCCCGATCTGCCAGGAAGCGGGCGATCGCGCCGCGCTGCTCGCAATGCCGGGTCAGCCACGAAATACCCTTGCACTTGTCGGTTCTGACCGCTGTGTATTGTCGATGCCCAAACACAATTCAGATATTCGAGTCGCCGCATTTTATCGCTTCACGCACTTTGAAAATTGCGAAGTGCTGCGTCATCGCCTTTTCGCAACCTGCCGACAGGCGGGCGCCAGAGGCACTATCCTGCTCGCCAATGAGGGCATCAACGGCACGATTGCCGGGCCGGTCCTGGGGATTGAGCAGGTGCTCGAACACATCCGCTCGCTACCCGGCTGCGGCGAAATCGAAGTCAAACACGCCGAAGCGGCGGAGATGCCCTTCTATCGCATGAAAGTGCGCATCAAGTCCGAGATCGTGACGATGGGCGAACCGGGTATCGATGCGGCAAACGGCGCCGGCCGCTATGTCGCGCCCGAGAACTGGAACGCCCTCATCGCCGATCCCGCAACGATTCTGATCGATACGCGCAACGACTATGAAGTCGCCACCGGCAGTTTTGCCGGCGCCATCGATCCCGAGACCGCCAGCTTCCGCGATTTTCCCGGCTGGTTCCGCGCCAACCGAAAGGCATTATCCGGCGAGGGGCCCCCGCCGAAGATCGCAATGTTCTGTACCGGCGGCATACGTTGCGAAAAGGCGACGGCGTTCCTGAAGGCGGAAGGACTCGACGAAGTCTATCACCTCAA
>CAYQVL010000498.1:0-1567 GCA_964420825.1 uncultured Sphingomonadaceae bacterium | reverse complement strand
ATCATCTTCTTGGGGAAGCCATGGCGGCGGCCGATCATCAGCGCGACGACGAGCGCCGAAACGCCCGCCGTCGTGTGGACGACGATGCCGCCGGCGAAATCGATCGCGCCAAGCCCGGCAAGCCAGCCGCCCCCCCAGACCCAATGCGCGACGGGAATATAGACGAACAGCAGCCACAGCGACGTAAAGGCCATCACCCAGCCATAGCGCGCGCGCTCGACCCAGGCGCCGATCATCAGCGCCGGAGTGATGATGGCGAAGGTCATCTGGAACAGCGCGAAGCCCGATTCGGGGACCGTCGTGCCTGGGAACACCTCGCCCAGATTGGCGAGCATCGCGAGCCCGGTGCCGCCGAGAAAGGCCGAACCTTCGGCAAAAACGAGACTGTAGCCGATGGTAACCCAGATCAGCGAGGAGATACAGGCAATGCCGAAACACTGCATGACGACCGACAGGAAGTTCTTCGACCGCACCAGTCCGCCATAGAATAGCGCGAGGCCCGGGAGCGTCATCAGCAGGACGAGCGCGCTGGCGGTCAAAATCCAGGCGGCGTCACCCGAATTCATGATCACCGGCACCGGAGGGAAATCAGGCTGGGCGGCGAATGCCGGAGATGCTGCGATGGTCAACGCCGCTGCGCTCAGTGTTTTCACAATTTTGCTCACGTCGATTTTCCCCACTCTTCAGCCGGTGACAATGCCCATCGAAGGTTGCAATCGCATTTACGCCCAGCCTTCGAGCACCTGATCGGGCGGACGGTGGCCGTCGGCCCATACGCGAATATTGGCGATGACCTTGTCGCCCATCGCTTCGCGACCCTCGAAGGTCGCCGATCCGAGATGCGGCAGCAGGACGACATTGTCGAGCGCGAGCAGCCGCGGTTCGATCTCGGGTTCGTTTTCATAGACGTCGAGCCCGGCGCCGGCGATCCGCCCCGCTTCGAGCGCGGTGGCGAGCGCGACCTCGTCGATGATTTCGCCGCGCGCGGCGTTGATCACATAGACATCGCGGCCCAGCAATCCGAGCCGCGCTTCGTCGATCAGATGGTGCGTCTCGCGCGTATAGGGGCAATTGATCGAGAGGATATCGATATCGGCGAGCATGTCGTCAATTTCGGCATGGAATGTCGCGCCGAGTTCGGCCGCGAGGCTTTCGGGAAGGCGGCGGCGTTGATGATAGTCGATGGCGAGGCCGAAACCGCGCGCGCGGCGCGCAACCGCCTGGCCGATCCTGCCCATGCCGACGATGCCCAATCGCTTGCCGTTAACGCGGTGGCCGAGCATTCCGGTCGGCGCCCATCCTTTCCACGCGCCCGCGCGAACGAGCTTCTCGCCCTCGGCAAGCCGCCGCGGCACCGAGAGGATTAGCGCGAGCACCATATCGGCGGTGTCTTCGGTGAGCACGCCGGGGGTATTTGTGACGAGGATATTCCTGGCGCGCGCCGCAGCGAGATCGATATGATCGATTCCGGTGCCGAAATTGGCGATGAGCTTCAGATCGGGACCGGCGGACGATAGGATGTCGGCGGTGATATCATCGGTGACGGTCGGCACGAAGACGGTGGCGC
>CAYQVL010000497.1:0-1567 GCA_964420825.1 uncultured Sphingomonadaceae bacterium | reverse complement strand
TCAAAATGGCTAACGCCTATAACGATCAATCGTTCGTTGCCAAACTTAAAGAACGCGCTGGTACGGGCAATCTTCTGGCTCTGCATGAACTCGCCGGAGCCGTCGACTTGGGATATGTGGACGCTGACACTTTTATTACAAAAAATTGTCGCGAGGTAAACGATATACTTTCGCTATAGCACTGCGGTGTTTCTCGAGCCGATGCGCGCCGGGCGTCATGACGATGCGATGGACGCCGTCCACAGCTTCGCCGAGGCCACAGACCTGACCCGGATCGACGCCCGGACCCGCCACGATTTCCTGGCGGCGCTGGCGTGGCTCAGCGCAGTTCAATGGCAAGCCGACCTCGCAGCGAAGAACAGCAAGGCTCGCTCACGCTCCGCCGGTCCTTTATGGCCATCAGGCGGCGCGATGCCCTGCCCGGCTGAGATAGTCGGTCGGGCTCCGTCCACCGGCGGCAGTCCTTTATTGTCGGTCATGATCCCGGTCTACAATGTCGCCAACCCCGATTGGCTTGAACAATCGATAGAAAGCGCGCGCGTCCAAGCCCTCAAAGCCTATCGGACAGAAATCATCGTCGTCGATGATCGATCCGGCAACGACGAGGCGCGCACCATCGCCGAACAATTTGGCGGCGACGTTCGCTATGAAAGGAATACCGGGAATCTCGGTATTCTGGCTAATCACAATAGATGTATCGCACTCGCTTCAGGCCGTTTCGTCCACATCCTTCACCAGGACGACAGGATTGAACCAGGCTTTTATCAGGCGACTATCGAACCGATGCTCCAGGATGAAAGCCTCGTCGCGGCATTCACGCGTGCCGGTAAAATCGACACCCACGGTAAGGAATTTCGACAGCAGGATCTACTCGCGACCGCTGCCGGTCCGGTCGAAAACCTCGCTCGCATGCTGGCGCTGCGCCAGCATATCAGCTTTCCGTCGATGATTGTCCGCCGCGCGGCCTATGCGCGTGTCGGCGGTTTCTCGAAGGACCTCGATTTTGCTTTCGACCAAGAGATGTGGTCGCGCCTCGCGGCGGCAGGACCGGTCTGGTATGATCCGCGCCTTCTCGCCTATCACCGCGAACACCCGGCCGCCGTGACAAGTCAGACATCCGCAATCAATCAAATGACCGATTGTTTCCGCGCGGTCGCGCATATGACGGTGCTCTTTCCCGCCGCGGAGCAGCCCGAAATTGCCCGGGTAGCACTGGCACGGATTATCTACGGCCGATTGGTCGCTGCCACCACCGCCGCCCCGAAGCGGAGCGATGCATCGCGAACGGCCGATGTTGTCGGGTTTATCTTGCGCCATTGGCCCGATGCTGGCGCGAGACAAAAGATTACCCAGGCGTTGGGGTTTCGCGCAAGCTAAGGGGATTCGGTCGATTTCGACCCTTCTCTTCCCAATTGCATGCGCCCTGCCCAGCTTCCTCAGTGCAGCGCCGGCCGCCGGTAGTTGGCGATCGGCTGGTAGCGCTGTTCGAAGGTGAAGCGGTCGGGCTTCTTGACGAGCACCGGCGGCGGCATCTTGAGCGCGGCGAGATCGATGTCCTCGGCAAAGC
>CAYQVL010000496.1:0-1575 GCA_964420825.1 uncultured Sphingomonadaceae bacterium | reverse complement strand
CGACAACATCTTGATCGGCAGCTGCACCAACAGCCGGATCGAGGATTTGCGCGCCGCCGCGGCGGTCGTGAAGGGCAGCAAGCTCGCCGCCGGCATCAAACAGGCGCTCGTGGTTCCGGGCTCGGGGTTGGTCAAGCGGCAGGCAGAAGAAGAGGGGCTCGACCGGATTTTCGTCGAAGCCGGCTTTGAATGGCGCGAGCCGGGATGCTCGATGTGCCTCGGCATGAACCCCGACAAGGTGCCTCCGGGACAGCGCTGCGCCTCGACCTCGAACCGCAATTTTGTCGGCCGCCAGGGCCCCGGCGCGCGCACGCACCTGCTGTCGCCCGCCATGGCGGCGGCGGCGGCGATCACGGGACGACTGACCGATATCAGGGAGCTGACATGATGCAAGGCAATGGATTGCAAAAAATGCTGCTGGCGCTGGCTGCGCTCGCCTGGCCGGTGGCTTTGCCCGCCCAGCAGGCCGCATCGCCCGATCTCGAAATGTGGAGGCTCGATTGCGGAACGTTGCAGCTCAGCGATCTCGACAGCTTCTCGGACGGTTACCTCTATGAAGGCGAGACGAAAGCGCTGACCGACAGCTGCTATCTGATCCGCAACGGCGACCGTTATCTATTGTGGGATAGCGGCCTCCCGGCCTCGCTCGTCGGAACCAGCACAACGAGCGGCGTCTATACCGTATCGCTTGCCCGCACGGTGACCGATCAACTCGCGGATATCGACCTGACGGCGGCCGATATCGATCTGCTCGGCCTCAGCCATTACCATTTCGACCATGTCGGGCAGGCGGCAGGCTTCGCGGCATCGCGCCTGCTCAGCAATGCGCGGGACATCGCCGCGTTGCGCGAGGGCGCGAACGAACAAAGCACGGCGATACTGGCTCCCTGGCTCGCCGAGGGCGGCAATCTCGAACCGATTAGCGGCGATCACGACGTCTTTGGTGACGGCAGCGTCGTGATGCTGGCCATGCCGGGGCACACGCCCGGCCATTCGTCGCTGCTCGTGCGCCTACCCGAGACCGGCCCGATACTTCTGACCGGCGATCTCTATCATTTTCGCGAGCAGATCGAAAATCGCGGCGTGCCTCGCTTCAATACCGATCGCGCCGACACGCTCGCCTCGATGGAGAGATTCATGCAGATCGACGAGTCGCTCGACGCGATCATCGTTATCCAGCACGATCCCGGCGATGTCGAACGTCTGCCGGCCTTTCCGGCTTCGGCGCGCTGATGAAGGCTTTTACACAGGCCGAAGGCCGTGCCTATCCGTTCGGACGGAGCAATGTCGATACCGACGTCATCATTCCGGCCGAATATCTCAAGACGATCAGCCGCGAAGGGCTCGGCGAAGGGGCGTTCGAGACGGTGCGCGCCGAGCCCGGAAACATATTCGACGACCCGCGATATGCCGGCGCGCCGATCCTCATCGCGGGCGACAATTTCGGTTGCGGGTCGAGCCGCGAACATGCCGCCTGGGCTCTCGGCGATATGGGCGTGCGCGTCGTCATCGCGCCGAGTTTCTCGGATATTTTCGCGAGCAACGCCTTCAAGAACGGCATCCTCGCGGTCGAAC
>CAYQVL010000495.1:0-1578 GCA_964420825.1 uncultured Sphingomonadaceae bacterium | reverse complement strand
TGACCGCATCGGCCCGCGTCATCCAGCCGCGCTCCACCGCCACCGGATAGGCCGACAATGCGAAACCGACCACCGCGATGCTGGCGGGCGATCCGGCGCGGCTGGTATCGGCCACCAAGCCGTTCTCGGCGTTGACTTGCTCCAGAAAATAGCCGAACGCCGCGCACTGAAGCCGATCCAGCAATTCTTCGTCCGATTTGGCGGGCGCCTCAACCACGATCACGCTCCGCAAATCGGAAGGTGATCGCCGCCACCGACAGGGGCGGCAAGATGACATCGAAGCCGAGCACGCCATCCCGGAAGTCGAACCTCTGCGGTTCGGCTCCGCAGCGCGACACAGTATGCAGTTCCGTGACAGCGGCGGCGCTCAGATATTCCGGCGATCCCATCTCCTGCCAGCGCTGCTTCGCGTTGGCATGATCCGAATCGATCCGTCGAATCGTGACCTGAGCAGGAGGCGGTGCGTTGCCGAGTTTGATTTGTATCGTCTCCGTGGCGATCGGACGGCGGGGCAATGCGTAGTTGGTAAGGAGAATGGTCGCGGACTGCGTCGCCCGAACGGCCCATGCGTCGACGGTCGGGTGAGTTCCCTCGACCGGCAACATTTCCGTACCGAGCGCATGCAACAATTCATAGGCGCGATAGGCGGGTTTGGCGATGCCGTGAATGTTGAGCAGGCCGAAGCCGCCGTGAAACGGCACGGACGGGAAATAGTTTTCCTCGAAAATATCGGAGAATGTCCAATAACTGTAGCCCTGAACCAGGCCGTTCGCTTCCATGATGGTCTTGACTATGAAAGCTGCGGCGTAGGGCTCGTCATGCATCGGATCGCGCGGATTCGAAGATGTGCACCATTCCGTGTAATAGATCGGCAGGTCGCCGGCCTGTCTGCGCACCTCCCGCGCCTGGTCGCGCAGCACGCTGCGCCGGCTTTTCGAGAGCTGCGCTTCGGTGTCGTCGCCTGGCTGCCCGAAGGCGTCGGTTGGATAATGGTGGGTGCTGACAAAGTCGGCGGGAAGTTGGTTTTTTTTGCAGAATGCGATGAAATCGTCGACCCAGGCGTTTGCCGCGGTCGCCGGACCACCCACCTTCAGCGCGCTATCGACCGATTTGATCGCCTCCACGGTGTAACGATAGAGCGTGAAGTACTCATCTTGGCTGCCGCTGAAAAAGGCGTCCAGGTTCGGCTCATTCCAGACTTCGAAGAACCACTGGCGAACCTCGACCGGGCCATAGCGCTCGACCCAATGCGCGACAAGTTTTCGGATCAGCGTCGCCCATTTCGCATGGTTTTTGGGTGGAGTGACGTTGGCGCGATAATGGAAGACCGTCTTGTCGCCCGAAGCGAGTGCGCGGGGCATGAAGCTCAGCTCCACGAATGGCTTCATGCCGATCGAAAGCAGAAAATCGAATATCTGGTCTGCATTGAAGAACGAATGGAAAAGGTCGTCGCCTTGAGCGATCAGCGTGCTCATGTCGTCGCACAGCAGACCGTGGAAGCGCACATAACGAAACCCGAGCTCCTCATGGGAGCGCCGCATTTGCGCCTGCCAGTCCGCCCGTAACCCCAACGTCGCG
>CAYQVL010000494.1:0-1581 GCA_964420825.1 uncultured Sphingomonadaceae bacterium | reverse complement strand
GTCGCCACGCCGTTCGCGGGTGATGATGTCCTGATAAACGCGGCCGGCGGTGACATTGTCCGACTGACGCGCCGAAACGCCGGTAAAGCGTTCGTAATGCCCGAGATCGAGATCGGTCTCGGCGCCGTCGTCGGTGACGTAAACCTCGCCATGCTGATAGGGCGACATCGTTCCCGGATCGACATTGAGGTAGGGATCGAACTTGCGAATGCGGACCTTGTAGCCGCGCGCCTGCAGCAAAGCCGCAAGGCTTGCCGCCATGAGACCCTTGCCGAGCGATGAGACCACGCCGCCGGTGACAAAAATGAACCGCGCCATGGGAGAACAGCGTTAGGCGCTGTTACACCGTGAACGCAAGACAGCGAATCCGGGAAGCGGGGATTTTTCGGCGGAGCGTCGAATTTTCCCGGTTTACTGCTCGTCTTCAGCGGGTGCGCTGTCATTCGCGGTGCCCGAAGTTTCAGCCTGACCGGTTATCGAGCTGAAAATATCGCTGTCGACGGGTTCGGTCGCCGGCGGCGCACCGGTCATCGGCGCGGCAGGCGCCGCATCGCCTGCCGGAGCGACCAGGCTGGTATCGATCGTCGATGTCGTGTGCTGGGTCGTCGCGAAACCGGCGAGCAAAATGCTCAGCCCGACAAAGGCGATGGCGGTAAAAGCCGTCGCCCGCGTCAGAAAATCGGCTTGACCGCGCGCCGTCATCAAGCCCGAAGACGACCCCCCGACGCCGAGCCCGCCGCCTTCGGAGCGCTGCATCAGGATCAGCGTTACCAGCAGGGCGGCGATCACCGCCTGGAGCACGAGAAGGAAGGTAAACATCGGTCGGGTGTCTCACTCTATTGGGATCGCCATAGCGTCGACCGCCAAGCGAGACGCGCGAAATAGCGACTTAACGCCTGCTATTCAAGCGAGCGCGCCCGCAGCCTCGATGATCGGCACGAATTTATCAGCGCTCAAGCTCGCTCCGCCGACAAGACCGCCGTCGACATTGGGAATCGCGAGCAGCTCCCCTGCATTACCCCCGTTCATCGATCCGCCGTAAAGAATGCGTACGCCTTGAGCTTTCTCGCCCAGCAATTCCGTCAGCTTGCCGCGAATAGTTTCGTGCATCGCGGCGACGTCGTCCAGCGTCGGAATGCGGCCGGTGCCGATCGCCCATACCGGTTCATAGGCGATCACGAGCCGGCGCGCGTCGCCCGTGCGCGGTACCGATCCTTCCAGCTGCGCCGACACTCTCGCTTCGGCCCTCCCCGCATCGCGCTCCGCTTCGGTCTCGCCGACGCAAACGACCGCGGTGAGGCCATGACGATGCGCGGCAAGGGCCTTGGCCTGGACATCGCCGTCGCTTTCGCCCTGATCGGCCCGGCGTTCGCTATGACCGACGATGACGAGCTCGGCGCCGGCATCGCCGAGCATTTGCGCCGACAGGTTGCCGGTATGAGCGCCGCAGTCCTCGGCATGACAGTCCTGCGCGCCAATCGCGAGGTCGGGCGCGCGCATACAGGCCCGGGCAATCAACGTTGCCGGCGGACAGATGGCGACGTCGATCGCCGGGAATTCGCGCGCGGCGCCCGCGATCGC
>CAYQVL010000493.1:0-1589 GCA_964420825.1 uncultured Sphingomonadaceae bacterium | reverse complement strand
CCCGGCCATCGGCATCGGCCAGGGCCGACGCAGCTTCCGCCATGCTCCATTGGCCGGCGGCGGCAAGGATCGCCTCCCCATCGCAAGCAATTCCAAGCTTGCGGCAAAGAGCTTGCCATCCGGCGGCACGCCCCTGGCGATAGAGAAGAAAATCCGCAGCGTTCGGCGGAGAATGGGCGAGCAAGGCTTCCCAGCCATCGACAACCAGGCCCAGGTCGCTTGTGTTAGGTTCCCACTCCGCCAGTTGAGCGAGGATCGGGTTGCCGATCGGCCATTCAGCAGGGGCCTGAGCGAACCGATCTCTCCACCAGGCAAGCCGCATCTGCGCGAGGATCGGTTCGCTGGCGTTGAAGACGAATTTGGCGAATTGCGCGTCGAGAGCGAGCAGAGCGGCAATCGCCGATCGCGCGGTCGCCGGCGCGTAGCTCGTCGCGATTCGGTATATGAGCGCGCGGTCCACTTGTTCTCCGGTGAAAGGTCAGGGTTTACGTCTTGTTAGGCATAAAGCCGTACGCAAGCTTAACTGCAGTTGCGGCATAGGGCCCCTCATGGGCTATTTTCGTCGACACCACGTCATGGCAACGCGACCAGCAAGCGGCTGGTCCCTCAAGGCGCTGCGCGAAAACACCAGCGGAAACGTCCTGGCAATCGGCGCCGCCAGCGTCCTTCCGATCCTGGCGGTCATCGGCGGTGCAGTCGACATGAGCCGCAATTACATGGTCATGACTAGGCTGCAACAGGCCTGCGACGCCGGTGTGCTCGCCGGTCGCAAGGCAGTTGGCGCCAATTTGTACAATGCCAATGCCGCCGCGCAAGCCACCAAAATGTTCAACGCGAACTACCCACGATCCTACGCGGGCAGTTACGACGTCTCGTTCGCACCGACTTCTCCAGATAATGGCACGACCGTAAACGGCCTCGCTCAAGCTAGCGTGCCAACGGCGATCATGAAAATCTTCGGTTACGAGAAGCAGGACCTCACCGTAGATTGTGCCGCCACTTTTCAGATCACGAATACCGATATCACGATGGTCTTGGACGTAACAGCGTCCATGTCCGACCCGATTTCGGACGGCGCCGGAGGTACGATTTCACGATTGGCCGCCCTCAAGAAGGCAACGAAGAATTTTTACGATACGATGGAAGCGGCCAAGGTGAATTCGAGCGCGCGGATCAGGTACGCGCTAGTTCCTTATTCCCAGACCGTGAATGCCGCTCGATTGGTCAAGGCGCGCGATGCGTCGTTCATCGTCGGGGGAAATCCCGCGGCCACGGTTGCTTTCCAAACACGCCGCCCGGTTTATGAATACGATATCCCGAATAATGTAGTCGAAACACGGACCGAATCGCTGAGCCAGGCTGACGCACGCGAGTGTTACGATCTGTATGCGGCCAATCAAGGTATCCAGAACTATTGGTATCCGAGCAACGACGGATACTCCAACGGACAGAACGCGACCAAGAGTGGAGATACACTCGGTCGCTATACCTTCTACTTCCAGAGCTGGAACGGTTCGACGGCGCGTCCCGATACAAGCAAAACCGGGCGTAGCTGGTGGAAGACTTGCGTGCGCACGGTTACACGAACA
>CAYQVL010000492.1:0-1590 GCA_964420825.1 uncultured Sphingomonadaceae bacterium | reverse complement strand
CAAAGTGGCCGGCTGCCCGATCTGGCGTTGCGCCACGGCGAATATATGCGGATGCTGCTGACCGTGCTTGCCGCGCGGACGCCCAACCCCGATCAGCCGCCGCCCAATCTACCGGCTTGGTTCGAAATCCTCGACGCGCAGGCGCGCTGCCGCCGCGAATGGCGCGCGCTGTTCGCGGATTTCGACGCGGTGCTTACTCCGGTGGCCGGAATCACCGCCTTTGCGCACGACACAAAGGAGATGCGTGATCGCGTTCTGACGATCAATGGCGAGAACTCGCCTTTCGCCAGCCAGTTCGGTTGGATCGGCATGGCGACCTATCCGGGATTACCGGCGATCAGCGCGCCGATCGGCGCGGATAAGGAGGGACTGCCAATTGGGCTGCAGATCATCGGCGACATGCATCAGGACCAGAGCGTCGTAGAGCTGGCGCGGCTGATCGCCCGGATCTAGCCCGGCTTGTCAACGCCGCGCGGCTGTGGTTGACGTTAAGGGAAAGCAACCGAGGAACCGATAATGGCTTTGAACGACGAACAGGTGATGCTCCGCGACATGGCGCGCGAATGGTCGGACAAGGAAAATCCGGTCAGCGCCTTTCGCAAGACGCGCGATGCAGATCACGCCGAACGCTACGATCCCGCCGTCTATGCCGAAATGGCGCAAATGGGCTGGCCGGGGATCACCCTGCCCGAAGCTCATGGCGGCAGCGATTTCGGTTTCGTCAGCCTCGGCCTCGTCCTCGAGGAACTCGGCCGCAACCTTGCCGCTGCGCCGCTCGCGGCGTCTTCGGTCGCGGCGAGCGCGCTCATACTCGGCGGCACCGAGGCGCAAAAGGCCAAATATCTGCCTAGGATCGCCAGCGGCGAACTCGTCGCGACGCTCGCTGTCGACGAGGATGCGCATCACGATCCGCAAGCGATCGAGACCGCTGTCGAGGGCGGCAAGCTCAACGGCAGGAAAATGTTCGTCGCCGAGGGCGACAGCGCCGGGCTGTTCGTCGTCGCGGCGAAGGACGGACTTTACCTGGTGGAACGCGGCGCCGAAGGCGTGTCTCGCGATACACGGAGCATCGTCGATTCGCGTAGCCATGCCGATATCGCCTTTAAGGATGTCGCGATCGGCAACGAGGCGCGGCTCTCGGAAGGCGGCGACGGCTTGCTCGACGCAGTGCTCGACCGTGCGCGCGCGATTGCCTGCGCCGAGATGCTCGGCATAGCGGTCCAGGCTTTTGCAACGACCAACGACTATCTCAAGACGCGTGTCCAGTTCGGCCAGACGCTGGCGAGCTTTCAGGCGCTCCAGCACCGGATGGCCGAACTGTTCGCCGATATCGAATTGATGCGCTCGGCGGTCGAAGCGGGGCTTGCGGCTATCGACGGCGGCGGATCGAATATCGCCGAGACGGTGAGCATCGCCAAGGCTACGGCCAACGATGTCTGTCATCGCGCGACGCACGAAATGATCCAGCTCCATGGCGGCATCGGCATGACCGACGAACATGATGCAGGCTTCTACTTCAAGCGCGCGCGTGTGCTCGAAACGCAATGGGGGAGCACCGGCTTCCACAATAACCGCTACGCCAAATCGCAG
>CAYQVL010000491.1:0-1592 GCA_964420825.1 uncultured Sphingomonadaceae bacterium | reverse complement strand
CGGCGAGGGCCGAGCAATACCCTATGACGATCTTCCTGCCGCTTCGCCGGCCAGGGCTGCCGCCGACGCGTTGATCGACCGCTGGGCGCGCGAACGCTGGCTGCAACGGACGCAGCACGACGGCTGATCTCGGGCCTGTCGCAAGGCGGCGTGTTCTGGCATTAGACGCACCGGATGCAATCAACGAGAGCATATCGACGATGACCGACATCGGAATTTTCGGCAGCGAAGGCCGGATGGGGCGCGCCATCGCGGTGCTGCTCGGCGAGGGCGAAGCGAGGTTCGCGGGCGGCGTCGACCAAGGCGGCGACGCGGCCGCACTGGCCGCGAAAAGCGACGTACTCGTCGATTTCTCGACGCCCGATGCGCTCGAAGGCAATCTCGAGGCGGCGCGCTCGGCAAACACGCCGATCGTCATCGGCACCACCGGCCTTGCATCGACGCACCACGCCCTGATCGACGAGGCCGCCGCCGACATCGCCGTACTCCAGGCGGCTAATACCTCGCTCGGCGTCAACCTGCTCGCGCATCTCGTGCGCGACGCCGCCGCGCGGCTCGGCGAGGAATGGGATATCGAAATCGTCGAAATGCACCACCGCCACAAGGTGGATGCGCCATCGGGCACCGCCTTGCTGCTCGGCGAGGCGGCGGCGGCTGGGCGTGGGACGAGTCTGGGCGAAGCCGCCGAACAGGGCCGCGCCGGACTCGATTGCGCACGTACCCCGGGCGCGATCGGTTTCGCCAGCCTGCGCGGCGGCTCGGTCGCCGGCGACCATCAGGTCATATTCGCGGCGCAAGGCGAACGCCTCGAACTTGGCCACCGCGCCGAAAGCCGCGAGATTTTTGCGCGCGGCGCGCTCAATGCCGCGCTCTGGCTCGCGGAACGCGAGCCCGGGCGATATGCGATGAAGGATGTGCTGGGGCTGGGATGAAAAAAGCCGATATCTACGAATTCTATCACCGGCTCTCGGAAACCAATCCCGAGCCTGAGACCGAGCTCAACTATACCAATCCCTACACGCTACTCGTCGCCGTCGCCTTGTCGGCGCAGGCGACCGATGTAGGCGTCAACAGAGCCACCAAAAAGCTCTTCGAGGAGGTGACGACGCCCGCGGCGATGCTCGCGCTCGGCGAGCAGGCGCTCAAGGATCAGATCAAGACCGTCGGGCTGTTCAACACCAAGGCGAAGAACGTCATTCGGGCCGCCGAAATCCTGGTCGCCGAGCATGATGGCGAGGTCCCGCGAACGCGCGAGGCGCTCGAGGCGCTGCCCGGTGTCGGCCGCAAGACCGCCAATGTCGTGCTCAACACTGCCTTCGGCCATGCAACGATCGCCGTCGATACGCACATCTTCCGCGTTTCCAACCGCACCGGCCTCGCGCCCGGCAAGACCGTGCTCGCCGTCGAAGAGAAGCTCGAAAAGGCGACGCCCGAGACCTTCAAACGCCATGCTCATCACTGGCTGATCCTGCATGGCCGCTATGTCTGCAAGGCGCGCACGCCCGAATGCTGGCGCTGCCCGGTCGCCGACCTGTGCCGCTACAAACCCAAAACCCCGGCGCCCGAGCCGCGCAAGGACGGCGCTTAAACTC
>CAYQVL010000490.1:0-1596 GCA_964420825.1 uncultured Sphingomonadaceae bacterium | reverse complement strand
CGTGAAGCCCATCGCCGCGGCCGCCCAGCCCGAATAGCTGTTGAGCATCGAGATCACGACCGGCATGTCGGCGCCGCCGATCGGGATGATCAGCAGCAAACCGATCAGCAACGCGAGACCGGTCACCGTCCAGAACAGCCACGGCGTATCGATGCGCGGCGCGCCGACTGTGTAGAACCAGCCGATCAGTCCGAGGATCGCGACCAGCAGGCCGAGATTGATGACATGGCGCGCGGGCAGGATGATCGGCGCGCCCGACATATTGCCGTTGAGTTTGAGAAAAGCGATGATCGAACCTGAAAAGGTGATCGCGCCGATCGCCACGCCGAGCCCCATCTCCACCCGGCTGACGGGCAGCAATATGCCCGCGGCGTCGGTAATCCCGAAAGCGCCGGGGTTGAGATAGGCCGCCGCCGCGACCAGCACCGCGGCCATGCCGACCAGCGAATGGAAACCGGCGACGAGCTGTGGCATGGCCGTCATCGCAATTCGCCGCGCAATGACGAAACCGGCTGACCCGCCGATCGCGATCGCGCCCAGAATCTCCCACAGGCCGGCGATCTCATGCGTTACCAATGTCGTTACGATAGCGATCGTCATGCCGATCATCCCGAAGCGGTTGCCCGCCCGGCTTGTTTCGGGCGAGGAAAGCCCGCGCAGCGCGAGGATGAAGAGGATGCCCGCGGCTAGATAGGCGAGCGCTACCCAGGCCGGGATCGGAGCGGCTTCATGCACTATTTGCGCTCCTTCTTCTTGTACATCGCCAGCATCCTGTGGGTCACCGCGAAGCCGCCGAAGATGTTGACCGAAGCAAGCACGATAGCGGCGAGACCCAGCCATTTCGCCGCCTCGCCGTCGGCGATGCCGCCTGCCATCGCCGCGATCAGCGCGCCGACGATGATCACCGACGAAATCGCGTTGGTCACCGACATCAATGGCGTATGCAGCGCGGGCGTTACCGACCAGACGACATAATATCCGATGAAACAGGCAAGCACGAAGATCGAGAGGATCGAGATTAAATCCATTTTCTTATGCTTTCATTGGTCGCCAAGCGACGGGAAAAACCTCTTCATCAGATTCATCGCTCTCATACCAGGCAGGATCCCATTCTTGTGGGACATCGCTTCCGTTCCATTCCGCAATCTCTTCTCTTGAGT
This sequence comes from uncultured Sphingomonadaceae bacterium, assembly GCA_964420825.1. Classification (GTDB taxonomy): domain Bacteria; phylum Pseudomonadota; class Alphaproteobacteria; order Sphingomonadales; family Sphingomonadaceae; genus Parasphingopyxis. The sequence goes on along the minus strand of CAYQVL010000490.1, from coordinate 436 downwards.
ACCAACGACAGCGAAATATTGTCCTCTCTTCATCGATGCCTTGAATAAACGATCCATCTCGAGGCGCTGATAGAATGTCTTGCCAATCATTCATCCTGCCAACCTCTCGCTCACGACCGCGCCATCCTTGGTCAACCGCACGCCCTGCACGATTTCGTCATCGTCGGGCAGCACCGGCCGCTTTGTTTCCTCATCCCAAAAGGCGCTGAGGAAGTTATAAAGGTTACGAGAATATAGCGCCGAAGCATCCGCCGGAAGCCTTCCCGCGACATTGCGATGGCCAACAATTTTTACGCCGTGAACGCTAACCACTTCGCCTGCGACCGCCCCTTCGACATTGCCGCCCTGCTCGACTGCCAGGTCGACGATCACGCTTCCGGGCTTCATCGTCGCGATCTGCGCGTCCGAAATCAACCGCGGGGCGGGGCGGCCCGGG
>CAYQVL010000489.1:0-1601 GCA_964420825.1 uncultured Sphingomonadaceae bacterium | reverse complement strand
TGATCATGCCGAGCTACTTCCCCGACCGGAAAGCCAGTCCGATTTCGGGAAGTTTTTCGACCGCTTCGGCGATGCGCAAGTCGTTCTCCTGGGTGAAGCGACGCATGGCACATCCGAGTTCTACAGCGCGCGCGCCGCAATCACGCGGCGGCTCATCGAAGAGCATGGCTTTACGGTTGTCGCAGTGGAGGCTGACTGGCCTGACGCGGCGCGCATAGACGGCTATGTCCGCCATCATGATCCGCGACCGAGACGCGGCGACAGCTTTGTCCGCTTCCCGACCTGGATGTGGCGCAATCAGGAGGTGCTGGCGTTCGCCGACTGGCTGAGGGACTATAACGAGCATCAATCGGAGGAGCGCCAGGTCAGTTTCCACGGGCTTGATGTCTACAGCCTGAGCGAGTCCATTGCTTCGGTGCTGGAATATCTCGATTCGGTTGATCCTGACGAAGCCGCGAAAGCCCGCTGGCGTTATGGTTGCCTGACACCTTGGCAGGATCATCCGACCGATTACGGCAAGGCAGTGGTGCATCAAGGGCTTAGTGATTGCGAAGAAGCTGTGCTCGATCAGCTTCGCCGCCTGTTCGAAAACCGGCTCGACTATTTGCACGAAGATGGCGAGAAATGGTTTGATGCGGCCCAGAATGCGCGAATAGTGACAGCGGCCGAGCGCTATTATCGTTCGATCTACGAAGGCGGGCCGGCATCCTGGAACCTGCGGGACCGACATATGTTCGACACGCTGCAAGCGCTGATCGCCCATCGCGGCGTCGGCACAAAGACGGTTGTATGGGCGCATAATTCCCATATCGGCGACGCATCCGCAACGGCGATGGGCTGGCGCGGCGAATTCAATATCGGCCAATTGTGTCGCATCGCATATGGCGATGACGCGGTGTGCATCGGTTTTGGCACCGACAATGGCACGGTCGCAGCCGCAAACGATTGGGGAGCCGACATGCAAATCAAGACCGTGCGCCCTGCCCGCCCCGACAGCTATGAATCTGCTTTTCGCCTCACCGGCTATGCGCGGTCGCTCACCGACTGGCGTGGTCGCGATCGCCAGAAGCTGGCCCATATTCTGCGCGAACCTTTGCTGGAGCGCGCCATTGGTGTGGTTTACCGCCCCGAAACCGAACTGCTCAGCCATTATTTCGAAGCCATTTTGGCCGACCAGTTTGATGCCTATGTCTGGTTCGAAACCACCAAGGCGATCACCCCGTTGGGGCATGAAAAACCGCGCGGCGCGCCGGAAACCTATCCCTTTGGTCTGTGAGGATACAGCAGTGGCCGATGATATTTCCAATGAGATTCGCGCAAGGGAAGTCGAGATTCAACCGGCTGGCGTAAAGGCCATCCTGACTGTACCGGAGAACGCGATTGGGGTGATCATTTTCGCGCATGGCAGCGGCAGCGGTCGGCTGAGTCCACGCAACAATTATGTAGCGGCGGCGCTGCGTGAAGACGGATTCGCGACGCTGCTGCTCGATTTGCTTACGCCCGAAGAAGAGCTTGACCGCGCCAATGTGTTTGACATCGAACTGCTGGCAGAGCGCCTGTCGATGGCCGCGCGCTGGATCAGGGCGCAGCCGGCTTTTTCT
>CAYQVL010000488.1:0-1610 GCA_964420825.1 uncultured Sphingomonadaceae bacterium | reverse complement strand
AAGACCATGGCACGCACGAGCGCTTCGGCATCGTGCAGCAGGTCGTCGACGTCCTTGCTTTCGATCTTCGCGGCGAAGTTTGAAACAGCGCTTGCCGCCATCCGCGCATATTCGCCGTAATTCTCGCCGAGCCGCGAATCGACGGTGCCCGCGGCATCGCCCATCGCCGCCGAAATCTCGTTGAGCGTACCGGTCGCTTTGTCCTTACCCTGCCGCGCATAGTCGCGCGCCTTGTCGGTCGCCTGCGACCTAAGGCTGCTGGCTTCCTCGAAGATGCGTTCCTTCGCCTTGGCGACTGTGCTCTTTTCCGATTCCTCGGCGGCGGTGTCGATTACAGTGTCGGTGCCCTCGGGCAGGTCGGTGCTTTTTCTGGCCATCATTCTATCTCCGTAACGAAAAAACGTCTTCTCACAACAAGCGCACGAAAGGCAAATCCGTTCCACGCAATACGCCCCGTTGTCGCGATTTGCTTCGCGCGCGCAGCATCGGTAGAGCGCGGGGCGAAATCGCATATTCCGAAAGGCAGCCCCGATGACCGCTATTGCCGATATCCATGCCCGCGAAATTCTAGACAGCCGCGGCAATCCGACTGTCGAGGTCGATGTCGCGCTCGGCGACGGCAGCTTCGGCCGCGCCGCGGTGCCCTCGGGCGCATCGACCGGTGCCTATGAGGCCAATGAACGCCGCGACGGCGACATGGGTCGCTATCAGGGCAAGGGGGTGCTTGGCGCCTGCGAGGCGGTCAATGGCGAGATCGCCGATATCCTGCTCGGCGCCGATGCCGAGGAACAGGTGGCGATCGACCGCGCGATGATCGAACTCGACGGTACGCCCAACAAGTGCCGCCTCGGCGCCAACGCGATCCTCGGCGTCAGCCTGGCGGTTGCCAAGGCCGCCGCCGAAGCGCGCGGGCTGCCGCTCTACCGCTATGTGGGGGGCGCCTCGGCGATGACGCTGCCGGTGCCGATGATGAACATCATCAACGGCGGCGAGCACGCCGACAACCCGATCGACTTCCAGGAATTCATGATCATGCCGCTCGGTGCGCCGACGCTGGCCGAGGCGGTCCGCTGGGGATCGGAGATCTTCCACACTCTCAAGCAGCGGCTTCACGACGCCGGTCATTCGACCGCGGTCGGCGACGAGGGCGGGTTCGCGCCCAACCTCGCCAACACCACCGACGCGCTCGACTTCATCATCGCCTCGATCGAGGCGGCCGGATACCGGCCCGGCGAGGACGTGGGAATTGCGCTCGATCCGGCGGCGACCGAGTTCTTCAAGGGCGGCGCCTACCACATCTCGGCGGAAGGCAAGGTGCTGAGCCCTGTCGAAATGGCGGGCTACTATGCCGATCTCGTCGCCCGCTACCCGATTCGCTCGATCGAGGACGGGATGGCGGAAGACGATTTCGACGGCTGGAAGGCGCTGACCGACCTGATTGGCGACACCGTCCAGCTCGTCGGCGACGACATCTTCGTCACCAATAGCGAGCGCCTCGCCATCGGCATTGAGAAAGGCCTCGCCAATTCGCTGCTCGTCAAGGTCAACCAGATCGGCACGCTGACCGAGACGCTCGAGGCCGTCTCCATGGCGCACCGCGCCGGCTATAC
>CAYQVL010000487.1:0-1613 GCA_964420825.1 uncultured Sphingomonadaceae bacterium | reverse complement strand
ACGATTACCGCTATTTCCCCGACCCCGATCTGCTGCCGATCGAGCTGACCGATGAATTCGTCGAGGACGCGCGCGAAAGCCTGCCCGAACTGCCCGACGCCAAGCGCAAGCGCTATGAAAGCGAACTCGGTCTCAGCGCCTATAACGCCGCCGTACTGACCGCCGAGGCCGAAACCGCGCGCTGGTTCGAGGTGCTGCTAGCCGAATGCGCGCGCGTGCAAGCGAAACCCGATGCAGAAGTCGCCAAGGCGGCGGCGAACTGGCTGATTTCGGATCTGTTCGGCGGGCTCAACAAGATCAACGTTCCTCTCGAGGCGTCCCCGGTCAGTCCCGCGCAGGGCGCCGGACTGCTCGGTCTCGTTGCAGACGGCACGCTGTCTGGTCCGCTCGCCAAGCAAGTCTTCGAAGTCATGCTCGAAACCGGCGGTGATCCGGTTGCGATCGTCGAGGAAAAGGGCCTCAGGCAGACCTCGGACACCGGCGCGATCAAGGCGGTGATCGCCGATATCCTCGCGGCGAACGCCGAGAAAGTCGCCGAATATCGCGGCGGCAAGGACAAGTTGTTCGGCTTTTTCGTCGGCCAGACGATGAAGGCGATGGCTGGCAAGGCCAATCCGCAGGTGGTCAACGAGCTGCTGAAAAAGGCGCTGGGCTAGTCAGGCAAGAGCAGGCGTGCCCGTGAGGAGCCTGGTATCTACCAGATCCGCACGGCTTCGCGCGCTTCGAGCAAATCCCATAGCCCGCGATGCTGCGCGAGTATCTGTTCGGCGCCGAAGACGAGCGCACGGCGCACGCCGGGGTTGTTGCCGATGGCGTCGGCGGTGGCGATCATTGCGCGCGAATCGGGCAGGGCCGATAACGGCGCTTCGATTTCGAGTTTCTCGGCGGCGGCGTTGAGCACCACACGGATCGGCTGCCAGTCGGATATCAGCGCCATCGCCGCTCCCAGCGCGCAGCCTTTGCGTTCGGAGCGCGCGAGCGTTTCGATGGCGCGACGCTGATTGACCACCGCCGAATCGCTGGCGGCATGGCCCGGCGTGCTCGGCTGGGGGCCGGCAGCGACAGTGAGCGCGGTTAGAAACGAGCGTTCGCGGGAGAAGCCATCGGTCGCTTGTGCGAGCCATTGGCGCGCCACTGGCTCAGTCGTCCGCTCGGCGGCGAGATCCAGGATTCCGGGCTGCGATCCATAGAGCATCGCCAGATAGTGCGCCGCATCGGCTAGGTTGCGCGCGGCATTGGCGTCGCTGCTGAGTAGCGGTCCGGTGACGTAGCGGTGCGTGGCCGATCCATCGCGGGTTGTCATGGCGACAAGCGCGGCGCCGATGCCGGACTGTTCGAGAGACTCGACGGCGCTTTGCTTCATACTCTGTGTCTCCGATCCGATACGCGCCGCGGCGCGCTGTCCTCTGGCTGAGGAGCGTCATACCGCATGGCCGTAAAGACCGGGTTTATAGCGCGTTAGGATCGAATTGACGGAGATTAAGATCGCAAGCGCGCCATCCCGCCCGCTGCGATGGATTACTGATCCAGAAAACTCCGCATCTTGCGGCTGCGGCTCGGGTGCTTGAGCTTGCGCAGCGCCTTGGCCTCGATCTGGCGGATGCGCTCGCGGG
>CAYQVL010000486.1:0-1614 GCA_964420825.1 uncultured Sphingomonadaceae bacterium | reverse complement strand
TCTGCGCGCCCATGTTCTCGAACTTGTCCTTAAGTTCGATTTCCTTGGCGACGGTGACGCCGTCCTTGGTGATGCGCGGGGCGCCGAAGCTCTTGTCGAGCACGACGTTGCGGCCCTTGGGGCCGAGCGTGATTTTGACGGCGTCGGCGAGAATGTCGACACCCCTCATCATGCGTTCGCGTGCGTCGCGCCCGAATTTTACGTCTTTAGCTGCCATGGTGGATTACCTCTGTTGTCTTGGAATCTGGAAACGAAAAAAGCGGCCGGCCTCAGCTGACGATGCCGAGGATGTCGCTTTCCTTCATGATGATCAGCTCTTCGCCATCGACCTTCACTTCGGTGCCCGACCATTTGCCGAACAGGATGCGATCGCCCTGCTTGACGTCGAGCGGCGTGATCTTGCCGTCGTCGGACTTGAGACCCGTGCCGGCGGAGACGACTTCGCCTTCCTGCGGATTTTCCTGGGCGATATAGGGGATGATGATGCCGCCTGCGGTCTTTTCCTCAGCCTCGACGCGGCGTACGAGCACGCGATCGTGCAACGGACGAAATGCCATAGAATTACTCCCTTTCCTTCAAAATTCCCGCCAAGCCGGCGCGCTGCTTCAGGGCGAAGCACCGGCGATCGGCCAGCGGAATGGACAAACTGTATTTGGCACTCTCATATGGAGAGTGCCAACAGGGCCGATGTAGGCTCGGCGCCGCGCCGTTCAAGGGAAAAATGCTCCGGCGGCCATATTTTTTCGCACGTTTCTGTAACGCGTGCGCGCCATGCCGCGAACCGGCTGCATGGAAAACGATGTAGATGTGTCATGACGATGTTTCAACTCCCCCGCCCCGAAGGCACTGCGGTTGCTCGTCCGCTGCCCCCGAGCGAGCGCCCGGTGTCAGGCGTCCGCGTCTCCGGTGCCTCCCAGCGCAGGCGCGCGGGCGGGGAGCGGGAGGTTGTCCGGCATTGCCCGGCCGGCCTCCCGCGCTTTATTCGACGTCTTCCCAAACCCGGCGAGCGTGCTAGAAGCGCCCCATGGTCGCCGATGACGAGACGCTGGCGCGCCTCATGGCGCTTGCCCAAAAAGGCGACAAATCGGCCTATCGAAAGCTGCTCGGCGAATGCGAAATCTGGCTCAAACGCTATTATTCGCGCAAGACCGGGCCCGATACGCTCGACGATCTGGTTCAGGAAACACTGATGTCGCTCCACCGCAAACGCGCATCGTGGGACGCGGCGCGCCCCTTTCTCCCCTGGCTTGCGGCGATCGCGCGCTATCGCTGGATCGATCATCTGCGCAAGGCCTATCGCAACAAGGAAACCGAACTCAATGAGGAGCTTGTCGCCGACCCTTCGACGCCGTCGATCACCGCCAAGATCGGGCTCGAACAGTTGATGAAGTTGATCCCCGAAAGGCAGGCGCTGGCGATCCGCCTCGTCAAGATCGAAGGGCTGAGCATCGTCGAAGCCTCGCGGCGGTCGGGCCAGTCCGAATCGCTGGTCAAGGTCAATATCCATCGCGGCATCAAGCGCATGGCCGCGGCGATCGAGGGATAATGGCGGACCGTCTCCATCTCGACGCGCTCGCCGAAGAGCTGACCCCCTTCCGGCCGCTGAGCCCGCGG
>CAYQVL010000485.1:0-1618 GCA_964420825.1 uncultured Sphingomonadaceae bacterium | reverse complement strand
GGCGACGTCACCGCGCTCACCGCGCGCCTCGCCGCGACCGCGCCTGCCGGCGATGCGCATCTTGCGATCGGCAAGCCGACGCTGACGCCCAAGGGCGAGGCGCTGGATGGCGCCTCGACCGGCGAGGGCCATTGATATGAACCACGACATGTCCATCTCGCTGTTGCTTGTTGCGCCCGAACTGGCGCTGACGCTCGCCGGTCTCGCCTTGCTGATCTGGGCCGCCTTCTTTGGCGATCGCCACGCGACCGCGATCAGCATATCCGCGGTCGCTGCGCTGGTCGGCGCGGGTGCGTTGACCTCGCTCGCGCCCGCCGCTGGCGGCAATGCCTTCGATGGCCTCGCCAGCGTCGATGCCTTCTCGACCTTCGCTCATGTCCTGATCTATTTCGCTGCTGCCGTCGCGATCATCATCGCGCCGCGCTTTTTCCGCGCGCACACGCCCGGCGGCCACGGGCTGATGCGCGCCGAATATCCGATTCTGATCGTCTTTGCCGCGGTCGGCATGGGGATGATGGTTTCGGCAACCGACCTTATGACGCTTTATGTCGGGCTCGAGATGAACAGCCTGGCGGCCTATGTCCTGGCGAGCTTCATCCGCACCGATACGCGCTCGGCCGAGGCGGGCCTCAAATATTTCGTCCTCGGCGCGCTGGCCAGCGGCATCCTGCTCTATGGCATGAGCCTGCTCTACGGGTTCAGCGGCACGACCAATTTTGCCGGGATCGCCGCAGCGATGAACGCCGATTTCTCGGGCGGTCTCGTATTCGGTCTGGTCTTCGTCCTCGCCGGCCTGGCCTTCAAGGTCAGCGCTGTGCCGTTTCACATGTGGACCCCCGATGTCTACGAAGGCGCACCGACGCCGGTCACCGCGTTCTTTGCCAGCGCGCCCAAGGTCGCGGCGATGGCGCTTACCGTGCGCGTCTGCATCGAAGCGTTTGGCCCGACGACGCTCGATTGGCAGCAGATCATCATCTTCCTCGCGCTCGCCTCGACGATTCTCGGCGCGGTCGGCGCTATCGGCCAGCGCAACATCAAGCGGCTGCTCGCTTATTCGTCGATCAACAATGTCGGCTTTGCTTTGATCGGCCTCGCCGCAGGAAGCGAAGCGGGTGTTGCCGCGACGATGAGCTATATGGCGGTCTATGTCGTGATGACGCTCGGTAGCTTCCTGTGCATCCTGCAGCTGCGCGATGCGGGCGGCGCCTATGTCGAGGATATCGCGCGCATGGCGGGACTCGGCAAGGCGCGACCGTGGCTCGTCGGCGCCATCGCGATCTTCATGTTCAGCCTGGCGGGCATTCCGCCCTTGTTCGGCTTCTGGCCCAAGTTCCTCGTGTTCGATGCCGCGGTGCGCGCCGGCCTGCTGCCGCTCGCGATCATCGGCGCGCTGAGTTCGGTGATTAGCGCCTTCTATTATCTCAAGATCATCAAGACGATGGCTTTCGATGACGCGCCCGCCGACGCGCCGCAGTGGACCGCCGAGGGCAATGTGGTCGAGACCGGCTTGATTGGCTTTACCGCGACCGCCATTTCGCCGCTCGGCTATCTCGCTATTGCGCCGCTCGCTTATCTCTCAGGCAACGCCGCGCTCGCGCTGTTTCGTTGATCGAGCACC
>CAYQVL010000484.1:0-1629 GCA_964420825.1 uncultured Sphingomonadaceae bacterium | reverse complement strand
GCCGGTTTCGAAAATGATTTCACCCGGCGCAACACGACCTTCGCGACGTGGAATCTAATGCACATGGCGCGGATGCTCAAGAACGCGGGCGGCATTCCCGCACACGGCAACCAGAAGGATCTATGGAACAAGGGCTGCCGCTTCGATGCGCCGAATCCCGAGCATCGCTGAGCACCAATGCAATTCCAAATTTTCCGTTTTAGCGTTGTAGCGCCTTCACGCCCGGCAATTCCTTCCCCTCCATCCATTCGAGAAAAGCGCCGCCCGCAGCCGATACAAAGGTGAAATCGCCCGTGACCCCGGCATGGTTGAGCGCGGCGACCGTGTCCCCGCCGCCGGCGACCGAGACCAGTGAGCCTTCGCGGGTCAGCGCGGCGGCGGTCTCGGCGAGCGCGACGGTCGCCTCGTCGAACGGCGGCGTCTCGAAGGCGCCGAGCGGGCCGTTCCAGACGAGCGTTTTGCAGGTCTTGAGCACATCGCCGAGCGCCTCGACCGCCGCCGGACCAAGATCGAGGATCATTTCGTCGCTCGCGACTTCATGGACGTTGACGGTGCGCGTCGGCGGATTGGGCGCGAATTCCTTCGCTACCACGACATCATAGGGCAAATGCACCGTGCAATTGGCGGCGTCGGCGGCGTCGAGGATTTTCTCCGCCGTCCCGGTCAGGTCATGCTCGTAAAGAGACTTACCGACATCGATACCGCGCGCCGCGAGGAAGGTGTTCGCCATGGCGCCGCCGATTATCAGATGATCGACCTTGGTCACCAGATGCTCGAGCACGGCGAGCTTGGTCGATACCTTTGCCCCGCCGACGACGGCAGCGACCGGGTGCTCGGAATTGCCGAGCGCGGCTTCGAGCGCTTTCAATTCGGCTTCCATCGCGCGACCTGCATAGGACGTCAGCCGTTCGGCAAGTCCCACGGTCGAGGCATGTGCGCGGTGCGCCGCCGAAAAGGCGTCGTTGACATAGAGATCGCCGAGCGCGGCCATGGCGTCGGCCAGATCGGGATCGTTTTGCTCTTCGCCCGCATGAAAGCGCGTATTTTCGAGAATGGCGACATCGCCGGCCGACAGCTGCGCGATCATCGCCGCGGCTTTCTCACCCACGCTATCGGGAACGAAGGTCACGGGCCGGCCGAGAATGTCGGCGAGCGGCCCGGTGAGCCGGGCCAGCGAAAGCTTCGGATCGGCCTTGCCCCTAGGCCTGCCCAGATGCGCGAGGAGCAATACGATAGCGCCCTTGTCGGCCAGTTCGGCGATCGTCGGCACCGCAGCGCGCAGCCGGGTATCGTCGCTGACCGCGCCGTCTGCCATCGGGACGTTGAGATCGACGCGCACCAGCGCGCGCTTGCCCGCGACGTCGCCGACATCGTCGAGCGTATGAAATGACGTCATGGCGTCAGGCTCCCAATCCTTTGCAAACGCGGCGAAAAATAACCGTTAGCCCAGAGCCTGTCGAAGGGCGCCTTGCGAGTCGAGAGGCGGACTTCGACAGGCTCAAGGCTAACCGAACAGGGCGGCAGTATTACTAGAGCAGCCTCGCCATCACGCCGGCGGTATCGATCATGCGGTTCGAGAAACCCCATTCATTGTCATACCAGCTGACGATGCGCGCGAGCTTGCCTTCG
>CAYQVL010000483.1:0-1635 GCA_964420825.1 uncultured Sphingomonadaceae bacterium | reverse complement strand
GACCGGATCGTCGGTGCGATCGGTGTTGGCCTTGGCCTTGGGCGCCTCGACGCGTTTGTCGATAACGTCAACTGCGTTGTCGGAAACGTCGATCGAGTTGGGTGCGGCTTTGGCCTCGGCGGCTTCCTCTTCGCCGACGTCCTCGTTCTCGACGATATTCACGCCCATTTCCGAGAGCGCCGACATCACGTCCTCGATCTGCTCGGAATTCATCTGGTCCTGCGGCAGAGCCTCGTTGAGCTCGTCATAGGTCAGATAGCCGCGCTTCTTGGCTTTGGTGATGAGCTTCTTGATCGAAGCCTGGTTTAGATCGATGACCGGTGCGTCGCTATCGCTCTGCTCGGTATTTGCTTTCGCCATGTAAAACCCTGTGTGTTTCCGGCCTAAGCCGCCGTTTCAGCCTGTCTTAGAGTATCGAGCTCGTCATACAACCGTTGCTGCTCGCGCATCAGCTCGGTGCGCTTTCCCAACTGGGTTAGCGCAATCTGGTCGCTATTTTCGGTGCATGTTGCCTTGTCCAATTCCATCCGTACGGCCTCGAGGCTCGCGTCCAGTTCCTCGAGCCTGTTATACAGATCGACGATGTTCTCCAGATCGGCAATCGCGGTTTTCCGGTCTCCTCTGCCCGAGAAGAACGAAAACCCAAGATCGCGCCACAAATGGCGCTTCTCGAATACTGCCAGGTCCGCATCGGCCAATATGGTCTCGATCAAATCTTCATCAAGGTCGGGACGTTCGAAAGATGCGGCAACGAGCAAGTCACGCCACCGCTTGAGATGGCTGTCGTTGGCGTTCAACGCCTGAATTTGATCGGCCCGCTTGGCAATCACCGCCGGATAGCGGCTGAGACCGAGCAAAATCGCCCGAACATAGAGATCATGTCCTTGTAGGTGCGCCCGCCCGCTAGTCGCCGCAATCGCCCGGCGGACGAAATCGACTTCGGTTTTTTTCCATCCGAATGCATCCCAGAAGCGCTGGTGAAACTCACGCCCGAACTCCGCGCGCAGGTTTGGATCGGTAAATTTCTCGGCGAGTTCCGCCAACCGGGTCTTGAGGCGCGCGCGCGCCACCGGGTTGTCGGCATCGGTTTGGCGAACCTCATAGCCCCAGAGGAAGGCGTCGAGCCTCAGCGGGTCGGCAAAAGATGCCTTGAGACTCGCGATGCCGCCGGATTGGATAACGTCGTCGGGGTCCCTTCCCGCGGGCAGTTCGACGAAGCCGAGCATCCGGTCGGGCTGCAATTGGGGGAGCGCGCGTTCGACCGCGCGCATGGCCGCTTTCTGGCCCGGCGCATCGCCATCGAAGCATAGGATCGGCGCCTCGTTGACCCGCCAGAGCAAGGCGAGCTGCTGTTCGGTGATCGCTGTGCCGAGCGGCGCAACGGTTTCGCGGACTCCGGCTTGGTCGAGCGCAATAACGTCCATCTGGCCTTCGACGACGATGATGCGCTTGGCGTCGCGGGCCGCGGGGGCGGCGCGGTCCAAATTGTAGATTGTCCGGCCTTTGTCGAAGAGCGGCGTATCGGGGGAATTGAGATATTTGGGCTTACCCTCGCCTATGATGCGCCCGCTGAACGCGATCACGCGCCCGCGCGGATCGCGGATCGGGAACATCAGCCGGCTGCGGAAACGGTCA
>CAYQVL010000482.1:0-1646 GCA_964420825.1 uncultured Sphingomonadaceae bacterium | reverse complement strand
CCTCGCTGACCGCAACGCCCTTCGCGGCGATGTCGGCCATCACCTTGCGCATGACGTCCTCGTCCCCCGCTTCCTCGAGATCGGCGACGACGACCGAGCGCGCATAGGCGTCCGCGTCGGCCTCGCTCAGCTGAGGCGCGAGCCAGAGCCCGAGCAGCTTGTTGCGCCGCGCGATGATACGGAATTCCATTTCCTGGTCGCGGGCGAATTTGGTCTCGAACCCTTTTTCGCGATCGTTGAAGTTAGTCATACGCGGCACTCTCCGGCTGGTTGGCGGTCCATACGGCTAGAAATAGGGAGGCGGGCGCGGCGGGGCAATGGGGATCGCCGATACGTCTCCGAATGGGAGGAGGCCAATCGAGCCTATTCGGCGATCCTGACGACCATTTTCCCGATCGCCTTGCGCGCGCCCATCTTGGCGATCGCATCGCCGCCCCGTTCGAAGGCAAAGACCTCGGTTACCTTGGGCGCGATCTTGCCGTCCTTCCACCACGCGAAGAGCTGGTCGACATTATCGCGATTGTGCTGCGGGTCGCGCGCGGCGAAAGCGCCCCAGAAGACGCCGCGAACGTCGCACGACTTGAGCAGCGTCAGATTGAGCGGAAGTCTCGGAATGCCGGCCGGAAAGCCGATCACAAGATAGCGGCCTTCCCAAGCGATCGAGCGCAGCGCCGGCTCGCAATAATCGCCGCCGACGGCGTCGTAAATAACGTCGGCCCCATTGGGGCCGACGATTTCCTTGAACTGGGCCGACAGCGCCTTGGAAGCGTCTTTGTCGAACGGCCCGCGATCGTAGATCATGACATCGTCGGCGCCCGCATCGCGCACCGCCTGCGCCTTCTCTTCGCTCGACACCGCGCCGATGACGCGCGCGCCCATCGCCTTGCCGATCTCGACTGCGGCGAGACCGACACCGCCGGCAGCACCAAGCACCAGCAATGTCTCGCCCGCTTTCAGGTCACCGCGGTCGGCGAGCGCATGGATCGTCGTGCCATAGGTCAAAACAAGCGCGGAACCGTCCTCGAAGTGCATCTGGTCGGGCAATTTGAACGCATTATTGGCCGAAACCGCGACATATTCGACGAGTCCGCCGTTGCCGCACATGGCGAGCACGCGATCGCCGACGGCAAAGCCCTCGACGCCCTCGCCGACCCTCTCAATCACGCCGGAAATCTCGCCGCCCGGCGCGAACGGGCGCTCGGGCTTGAACTGATATTTGTCGATGATGATGAGAACGTCGGGATAGTTGATCGCACATGCCTTGACCGCGATCAGCAGTTCGCCCGGCCCCGCTTCGGGCTTGTCTAGTTCGCCCATCTTCAACGTTTCGGGTCCACCTGTTTCATAGGACAGCAAGGCTTTCATGCGGGGTTCTCCATAACGATGTCGAGCCAGGGCCGGTCGGCCGCAGCGGCAGTTTCATAGGCAGCAATCGCCGTGTCGCTCTCGAGCGTCAAGCCGATCTCGTCGAGTCCGGCAAGCAGGCACTGCTTGCGAAAGGGATCGATGACGAAGGCGAAGCGATCCTGGAACGGCGTCGTCACGACCTGATTTTCAAGGTCGACGGTGATCGGATGATCGGCGGCGACCGCCAACAGCCGGTCGATGGCCTCTTGCGGCAGTTCGACCGCGAGGATGCCGTTCTT
>CAYQVL010000481.1:0-1648 GCA_964420825.1 uncultured Sphingomonadaceae bacterium | reverse complement strand
CGAAATCGTGAAGGTGCCGCCCTTCATCTCGTCGAGACCGAGCTTGCCGTCCTTGGCGCGCTGTCCGAGATCGGCGATCGTCGTTTCAATCTCGGCAAAGCTCATGCTCTCGGCGTTGCGGATGACGGGGACGACGAGGCCGTTTGGCGCCGATACCGCGACCGAGACATCGACATAATCGTGATAGACGATCTCGTCGCCGTCGATCCGGCCGTTGACGGAGGGGACATCGCGGAGCGCGAGGCAGGCGGCCTTGACGAAGAAGCCCATGAAACCAAGCCGGATGCCATGTTTCTTCTCGAAAAGATCCTTGTACTGACTGCGCGCGTCCATCACCGCGCTCATATCGACATCGTTGAATGTGGTGAGGAGCGCCGCCGTGTTCTGCGCTTCCTTGAGACGATTGGCGATGGTCTGGCGCAGCCGCGTCATTCGAACCCGCTCTTCGTTTCGATTGCCTTTGGCGGCTTCCGATTTCGCAACCGCAGGTTCGCCGGGTGCCATACTCGGCGCGTGCGGTTCGGCTTTCTCGACCTTGGCGGCCTGAAGAACATCGTCCTTGGTCAATCGCCCGTCCTTGCCGGTGCCTTTGATCTTCGACGGATCGAGGCCGTGTTCGAGAACCGCGCGTCGCACGGCGGGCGAGAGGGTCAGCGGTTGGCTGTCGGCAGCGGCGGATGCTTGACGATCTTCACTATCATCGCCCATATCGGCATCCGCGGCGCTGGCCTTTTCCTTGCTTTCGTCTTTTGTTTCAGATTGTTGATCTTTTTTTTCACTCCCGCCTTCACCGATCCGCGCGATCACCGCGCCAACCTCGATCGTATCGCCGACGGCGACGACGTGATCTTCAAGGATCCCGGCGACCGGCGACGGCACTTCGACCGCGACCTTGTCGGTTTCGAGACTGGCGATCGGCTCGTCGGCGGCGACCGCGTCGCCGGGCTGTTTAAGCCATTCGCCAAGCGTTGCTTCGGTTATCGATTCGCCGAGCGTCGGCACAGTGACATCGGTCGACATATTATTGCTTTCCCTGGTTATGGCCGAGCGCCGCCGCAACGAGCGCTTCCTGTTGCTGCGTGTGGCGCTTGGCAAGCCCGGTCGCCGGTGAGGCGCTCGGCTCGCGCCCGGCATATTCGGGTCGCGCCTGGCCGATTTTCGCCTCTGCGAGACTTTCTTCGATATAGTGACGCGCGAACATCCAGCCACCCTGGTTCTTCGGTTCTTCCTGCGCCCAGACGACGGTCTGCAGGTTGGTCATCCGCTTGAGCCGGACGACCAACGGTTCGCCCGGAAACGGATAGAGCTGCTCGAGGCGGACGATCGAAGTGTTCTTGTCGCGCTTCGGATCGCGAGCGTCGAACAGGTCATAAGCGACCTTGCCCGAACACAGCACCAGCCGTTTGACGTCCTTGTCGGCGGGCGGGCTGGGATCGGACTTGATCCGCATGAAGTGGCTATCGCCGAGGAATTCGTCGATGCTCGACACGGCGGCTTTGTGCCGCAACAGCGATTTCGGCGTCATGATGATCAAAGGTTTGCGGAACGGCCGCAGCATCTGCCGGCGCAGGACATGGAAATAATTGGCCGGCTCGGTAATATTGCAGACCTGCATATTGTCGCCCGCGCAAAGCTGAAGAAAGCGCTC
>CAYQVL010000480.1:0-1658 GCA_964420825.1 uncultured Sphingomonadaceae bacterium | reverse complement strand
CTTGTTGAGGACGAGCGCGGCCTTGTCGCGGTGAAAGTCGAGGCTTTGCGCGAATTCGATCTGATCGGGCGAGAGCGGCGCGCGCTCCTTCCTGGGCTTGGTCTCCTTGGGCGCTTCGGCGGGGGGCACGCGGATGACCTGACCCGGCACGATGCGGTCGCCGGGCGCCGCGCGCTTGCCGTCGAGGCGAAGCTGGCCGGTGCGCGCCCAGCGCGAGACGACGTTGAAATTGGCTTCGGCCAGATGCCGCTTGAACCAGCGGTCGAGCCGGATGCCGTCATCGTCGGGCTCGACGGTGAACTGGCGGACATCGTCGCTGAACGCCTCGTTCATGCCGCCGCCCTGACCAGCCAGAGTCCGGTGAACAGCATCGCCACCGATCCGATCACCGAGGCGAGCGCATAGAGCGCCGCGACGCCGAACGCGCCGCGCTCGATCATGTTGAAGGTTTCGAGGCTGAACGCCGAAAAGGTCGTAAAGCCGCCGAGCAGGCCGATGCCGAGAAACAGCCGCCAGCCTTCGCCGCCATCGACGAAGCGCGCGAGAATGCCCGCGAGCAAGCCCATGGCGAGCCCGCCGAGCAGGTTCACCGCCAGCGTTCCCCAGGGAAAGCCCGGGCCGAACTGATGGAGCGCATAACGACCGAGCAGGAAACGCATCCCCGCGCCGATCGCGCCGCCGGCCATGACAAGAAGGATATGGGGCATGGCCGCGGCTTTAGCGAAGCAGGCGCTTCGCCGCCAGTGGCTTTGCCCCGCTACCGCCCGTTATTGGCGATGATATCGACGTCGGTGCCGCCATCGGGGCGCGGCGCGAAGATTATATAATAGGCGCCCTCGTCGCGTGCGCGGAAGCCGCCGAGCACATGATTGTCGTGGCGTAGCTGATGTTCGGACGAATAGCCCGAGCGGATCGCGCGGGTATAATACCAGTCGAGCAGACGCTGCATATTGGCGCCGCTGCGGAAGCTTACGACGCGAATACGGCAGCCGGGCGTGTTCTTGCCGGCGGCCTCGGTGACCTCGGAATTGGGATAGACGTCGAAGGCGCGCGGCAGCGTCGAAGCCCATTGCAGGCCATATTCGACGGGCTCGGGACAGGTCTGGAATTCGGGTTCGCTGGCCTGACGCGCGGCGAGCGCGCCGAGCGTGGTTTCGCCGCGGCCGGCGCTGCGGCCGGCGGCGCAATCGAGGCAATCTTCGCCTTCGACGGCAGCTGGAGCCGACAGCAATCGGCCTTCTGAGATGGCCTGCTGCGCGCGTCGTTGGCCCGCCGCGCCGGCCTGGGTATCGGGGATCGGCGCGCCGCGTACGGCATCGCCGGGCAAGGCCGCATTGTCGTTCGACTGGTTCGCGAGCTCGCTGTCGACCATGATCTGATCTTCGAGCGCGCCGGTGAGCGCGGGATCGCTGTTATCGGCTTCGCCAAGCAGCTGCTCGTCGATCGATTCGGTGTCGGTATCGGCGCTCTGGCCGGTGCCGCAAGCGACAAGCGCAAGGCTCATCGCCAGCGCGGATAAGCTTTTCGAGGCTTTGGTGGCAAACATTGACCGATGCTCCCTGATGAACCCCGGATTTTGGCCTGCAAAGGTTACCAAAGCGTTCAAAGATATGGTGAACGGCCGAATTTTTTACGATTCGTTCATTTTTTGCCGAGCG
>CAYQVL010000479.1:0-1675 GCA_964420825.1 uncultured Sphingomonadaceae bacterium | reverse complement strand
CCTCATCGACGGCGGCGGCGAGCGAACGCGGCAATTCGCGCCGTAACGTCAGCAACTCGACGACGCGGTCGGGCGAAAGCCCGTCGCGATAGAGCCAGCGAAAGGCGGTATTGGCCGACACTGTCTGGAGGATGGTGCCCCATTGGTCGCGGTCGATCAGCCCGCCGACCCGTTCGCCTTCGGGCAATATGATATGATATTTGACGTCGATCAGCCGCGCGGTGTTGTCGGCGCGTTCGATGCTCGCGCCGAGGCGCAGGAACCAATAGCTTTCCTGCCGCAACATCCGGTGAAGCGCGCCTTCGAATCCGCGGATTTCGGCTTTGAGCGCCTCGACAAGGTTGAGCATTGCCTGGAAGCCGCCGACCGCGGTCCGGTCGCTGATCGAAAGCCATGCACGGTTGATGCTTTCCCATCCCTCGCGGGTCAGCGCCGTGCGGACGGCGCGTGCGTTCATCCGCGCCATATGGAGGCAGCTGCGTATCGAGCTTGTATTTTCGTCGGAAAGCGTGAGGTAATTGGCGACATTTGTGGGCGTCACCGAATTACCAGTCGCTTCGAAGCCTTTGTTGACCGCGGCGACGAGCAGCGCGCTCTCCCACGCGCCTTCGCCAGCCGGGCGCGCCGAGAGCGCGTCGAGCCTCACCGTGGCTTCGACCAGCCGAGCCGTAAATTCGGCGCGCTCCATATAGCGGCCGATCCAGTAGAGCTGCGAGGCGGTGCGGGCGAGCATCAGCTGGTCTGCGACTGCGCTTGCGTTTGGCTACCGCCCGATTGGCTCTGGCTTTGCGACTGGCCATTGCTTTCAGGCCGCAACACGAGGCTATCCTTGGTTCCGCCGCCCTGGCTCGAATTGACGACGAGCGAACCCGCGACGAGTGCGACGCGCGTTAGCCCGCCGGGTACGGTGTGGACGCCGTTGGTGCCGCTCAGCACATAGGGACGGAAGTCTACATGACGGCCCTTCATGCCCTTGTCGGTCAGCGTCGGTACGGTCGACAGTTCAAGCGTCGGCTGGGCGATATAGCCATCGGGATTGGCCTTGAGCGCATCGCGAAATTCCTCGATTTGCTCGCTCGTCGAGGTCGGACCGACGAGCATGCCGTAGCCGCCCGATCCGTCGACCTTCTTGACGACGAGATCGGCGAGGTTTTCGAGCGTATATTGCAGGGAATCAGGCTCGCGGCAGCGCCAGGTTTCGACATTGGGCAGCTTGGCATCCTCGCCCGAATAATATTTCACGATCTCGGGCATATAGGAATAGATAGCCTTGTCATCGGCGATGCCCGAGCCGGGCGCGTTGATCAGCGCGACGTTGCCGGCGAAATAGGCGGCCATCAGCCCGGGTACGCCGAGCATCGAATCGGGACGGAAGACGAGCGGGTCGATGAAATCGTCGTCGAGCCGCCGATAGATTACATCGACGCGCTTGCGGCCTTCGATCGTCCGCATCCAGACGATGTCGTCGTCGACGATCAGATCGGCCGATTCGACGAGTTCGATGCCGACGTTGTCGGCCAAGAAGCTGTGCTCGTAGAATGCGCTGTTGAAATGGCCCGGTGTCAGCAGCACGCAGACCGGTTCCCTGGGCGCGCAATCGGGGGCGACCGACTGCATCATCTCGCGCAAGGCATCGGGGTAGCGGTCAACGGGTTCGATCTCGAATATCTCGAAC
>CAYQVL010000478.1:0-1688 GCA_964420825.1 uncultured Sphingomonadaceae bacterium | reverse complement strand
GATCTCCCGCAGACCAGCGCGCTCGATCTCGATCTCGAGCAGGGCTGGCTGACGATCTGGTTCGACCGGCCCGAAAAGCGCAACGCCTTTACCGCCGCCCTCGTCGCCGATCTCCACGCCGTGCTCGACGTGGTGCGCGACGACCGCGGCGTACGCGGGATCACGATCCGCGGGCGCGGCGGGGTGTTTTGCGCGGGCGGCGATCTCAAGGCGTTCAAGGCCGATTTTCAGGCCGGAGGATCGCGCGACGATGTCGTCGCGATGTCGAAAGCCGGCGCGGCGATTTTCGATGCCGTCAACACCATGCCGCAGGTGGTGATCGTGCTCATCGAGGGCGCGGCGATGGCGGGCGGCTTCGGGCTCGCCTGCTGCGCCGATGTCGTGCTTTGCGAGAGCGGCGCGCGCTTCGCGATGACCGAGACGATGATCGGTCTGAGCCCCGCGCAGATCGCGCCCTTCGTCATCCAGAAGCTCGGGCCGGCGACGGCGCGGCGGTTGATGCTGACCGCGGCGCGCTTCGACGGTGCCGAGGCGAAGCAACTGGGTTTCGCCGATTTCGTTGCCGACAGCGCCGCCGAGCTCGAAGCGATCGAAGGTCAGCTGCGCAAACAGGTGCGCGCCTGCGCGCCGGGCGCGATCGCCGCGACCAAGGCGCTGATCGGCGAAATCCAGGGTTTGCCGCGCGATCAGGTAATCGCCGTCGCCGCCGAAAATTTCGCCGAACGGATGGTCGGAGACGAGGCGCGCGAAGGCATTGCGGCGTTTCTCGACAAGCGCAAACCCGATTGGGCGGACTAGGCGTGGTTGCCATCTCGACGCTGCTGGTCGCCAATCGCGGCGAGATTGCGCTGCGGATCATGCGCAGCGCGCGCGCGCTCGGGATGCGCTGCGTCGCGGTCTATTCGGACGCCGACGCCGCCGCGCGGCATGTCGCCTTCGCCGATGATGGCGTGCGGCTCGGCCCCGCGCCTGCCGGCGAATCCTATCTGCGCGGCGACGCGATCGTCGCGGCGGCACAGGCAAGCGGCGCCGAGGCGATCCATCCCGGCTATGGCTTTCTCTCCGAAAACGCGGCTTTTGCGCGCGCCTGCGAGGCAGCCGGGCTGATCTTCGTCGGTCCGCCCGCCCATGCCATCGACGTCATGGGCGACAAGGCGCGCGCCAAACGCGCGATGATCGACGCCGGCGTGCCTTGCGTCCCCGGCTATCAGGGCGAGGCGCAGGATAGCGAGACGCTGATCGCCGAAGCCAAAACCATCGGCTTTCCGCTGATGGTCAAGGCGGCGGCGGGCGGCGGCGGGCGCGGGATGCGGCTCGTCGAAAGGCCGCGCGATCTGCCCGCTGCGTTCGACGCCGCGCGGTCGGAGGCGCGGAACGCCTTCGGGTCGGGCGATCTGATCTTGGAGAAAGCGATCGCCGCGCCGCGCCATGTCGAGATCCAGGTCTTCGCCGATGGCCATGGCAGCTGCATCCATCTCGGCGAGCGCGATTGCTCGGTCCAGCGCCGCCACCAGAAGGTCATCGAAGAAGCCCCGTGCCCGGTGCTGACGCCCGATCTGCGCGCGGCGATGGGCGCGGCGGCGATCGCGGCGGCGCGCGCGGTCGATTATCGCGGCGCGGGGACGGTCGAGTTCCTGCTCGATCGCGACGGCGCATTCTTCTTCCTCGAAATGAACACGCGGCTCCAG
>CAYQVL010000477.1:0-1688 GCA_964420825.1 uncultured Sphingomonadaceae bacterium | reverse complement strand
GCGCTTCGACGCCGCGCTCGCCGCGCTCGGGCCGGGGCTCGACGATGTCGCCTGGCGGGTGCTGTGCGCGGGCGAGGGATTGAAGGACGCCGAAACCGCGCTCGGCTGGCCCGCGCGCGCGGGGAAATTGGTGCTTGGCCTGGCGCTCGACCGGCTGGCCGCGCATTACCGGCTGCCGTAGGGGCGAGGCGGGGGGAGCGGGTGTGGGTCAACCATTGCAGCGCGCCGGACTCTGGACTGCCGTGCCGCTGCGCGGCTCGCAATGACGCTCGCAATGACGCCGGCTTGCGCGGCCTGGGCGTCGGGAAGGCGATCCTCCCAACGCCCCTGCTTGTTCAACTACGGCGTTACAACCGGGCTGAAGTTCGCGTGCACAAGCATCCAGCGCCCGCCCTGCCTCACATAAACGCGGGTCGATTTGGCGTTAGCGGGTGTTATGTCGCCTTCCCGCGACCGCGCTAGCCCGACATAATTATAGGTGAGGATGGCGGTGTCGCCATAGACCTGCACATGCGGGTTCTGCATTTCGCTGACCAGCGTTCGCGGCCCTCCTGACAAAGCCTCATACAAACGGCCATTCAGCGCTCGGCCTGTGATCAAGGTCGGGTGATCCGCATTGAACTCTGTATAATCCTCGGCGATCGAAGTCATTTGCTCGCTGATCGGCCGCTGCGCTATCTCTGCGGCCCATTGGGCGCGCGCCAGCGCCATCACCTCTGCCGCGACAGCGGGATTGTCCTCGGCCATGACCGGCATAGGCGCCAATCCAAACGCGATAATGGCAGTCAATGGAATGAGTTTCTGTGATAGTCTCATGAGTATTTCCTCTCAGCTTTTGAGTTGACGACGAGGATCTTGGTCGACAGGCCTACCGCTCGTGCGAGGTCCCCCGGCAATGCGAATCAATTTCTGCGCCGACTATGATTTTATGTCAATTAGACCCGGAATTACGGTGACCTCCTTCGTCTCCCCATGAAGGGGGCGAGGATTTTCGGGGGCCGCCGCCCGAAGCGGAGATTGCAGCGCCTCGCGACGCTAGATCAGCTTGCCCTGTTCGCTTCGGTCTTCGCGCTTCGCCTTCCTGAGCACGCTCGCATCGACCCAGGGGATATCGGGCTTCCTGCCCTGAAAGAGTTCGGCGAGGGTGAGGATTTGCAGACGCGGGTGTTTGCGCCCGGTCATTTCGCTTGCGATGACGCCGACGGCGGCGGCTTCGGCCTCCATCGGCCGGGTCGGCAGCGCGGCGGTGATGAAGATGCCGATCGGGGCCTTTTCGCGTTCCATCGCGCTGTGGAGGTCGCGGATCATCGCGACGCCGACATTGGCGCCGCCCTTGACCGAAACGATCGCTTTCTCGGTCGTCTTGCCGTCGGGCTTGAAATAGATCAGCCCGTCGATGCCGCCGTCGGCACCCTTTTTCCTGCCGCCGAAGGGATGCGCGTCGACCATCGACACGGCCCACCACTGGAACTGATATTTGTCGCGCGCCGCGAGATCGAGCGCGGCGGCGAGCGATTGCGGGCGGCCCTTTACCTCGAAGGCGATGCCGGGGAAGGCGTCCTTCATGCGCTTTTCGATCAGCGTGATCGCGAGGTGGGTGACGTCGATGCCGATCCATCGGCGGTGGAGCTTTTGCGCGGCGTGAACGGCGGTGCCGCAGCCGCAGAACGGATCGAGCACCACATCGC
>CAYQVL010000476.1:0-1693 GCA_964420825.1 uncultured Sphingomonadaceae bacterium | reverse complement strand
TCGAAGGCGATCTGCGCCGTGAGACGGCGATGAACATCAAGCGTTTGATGGACCTCGCCTGCTATCGCGGACTGCGTCATCGCAAGGGCTTGCCGGTCCGCGGCCAGCGTACGCATACCAATGCGCGCACCCGCAAGGGCAAGGCCAAGCCGATCGCCGGCAAGAAGAAATAGTCAGCACGATTTGAGATCGCCCGGCCTGGCAAAGGTCTCCGGGCGCGATGCAGCTTTAGGCAAGGAAACATCATTATGGCTCGCGAACCGCAACGGATCAAACGCCGCCAACGCAAGAATATCACATCGGGCGTGGCCCATGTGAACGCCACCTTCAACAATACCCTGGTCACCATCACCGATGCCCAGGGCAACGCGATCAGCTGGTCGTCGGCCGGCACGATGGGCTTCAAGGGCAGCCGCAAGTCGACTCCCTATGCCGCTCAGGTCGCCGCCGAAGATGCCGGCAAGAAGGCCCAGGAACATGGCGTCCGTACGCTTGAGGTCGAGGTCAAGGGCCCCGGCTCGGGACGCGAATCGGCGCTCCGCGCGCTGCAGGCTGTTGGCTTCACGATTACCTCGATTCGCGACGTGACCTCGATACCGCATAACGGCGTTCGTCCGTCCAAGCGCCGCCGGGTCTGAACTGCCGTCCCGGAAGTGGCCTGCGCAGCCGTTTCCGTGTTGATTTTGACTTACCGGCAGGGGCACGCGCGGCCACTGCCATCATGCCAAGGGGAATACCGTGTCCGTTAACATGAAGAATTGGCAAGAACTCAAAAAGCCCAATGGCCTTGAAAAGAAGTCCGGTGGCGATTCCAAGCGCAAAGCGGCCTTCGTCGCCGAGCCGCTTGAGCGCGGCTTTGGTCTTACGCTCGGTAATGCGCTTCGTCGCACCTTGCTTTCTTCGCTCCAGGGCGCAGCGATTACCTCGATCAAGATCGAGAATGTGCTGCATGAATTCTCCTCGCTTGCCGGTGTGCGCGAAGATGTCACCGACATCGTTCTCAACATTAAGCAGATCGCTCTTTCGATGGAAGCCGAAGGCACCAAGCGTCTTCAGCTTTCAGCCACCGGCCCTGCCGAAGTGACGGCGGGAATGATTACCACGGCCGGCGATAGCGAAGTGCTCAACCCCGATCTCGTGATCTGCCATCTCGATGAGGGCGCGACGCTCAACATGGAGCTGGCGGCAAGCTCGGGCAAAGGCTATGTCCCCGCCGCCCAGAACCGTCCGGCCGACGCGCCGATCGGCCTGATTCCGATCGACAGTCTGTTTTCGCCTGTTCGCCAAGTTGCCTACAAGGTTGAAAACACGCGCGTTGGCCAAGAGCTCGACTATGACAAGCTGACACTCAACATCGAAACCGACGGCACCGTCGCTCCCGAGGACGCGCTCGCCTATGCCGCGCGCATCCTGCAGGACCAGCTGCAGCTATTCGTCCATTTCGACGAGGAATTGGCGGCACCGAGCCAGACCATTGGCGAGGCCGCTTCGTCGGGTATGCTCGGCGGCGTCACCACCGAGGGCGACACCAATCAGCTCAATCGCTATCTGCTCAAAAAGGTCGACGAGCTCGAGCTTTCGGTTCGCAGCGCCAACTGCCTCAAGAACGACAACATCATCTACATCGGCGATTTGGTCCAGAAGACCGAAGCCGAGATGCTGCGCACGCCGAACTTCGGCCGCAAGTCGCTCA
>CAYQVL010000475.1:0-1698 GCA_964420825.1 uncultured Sphingomonadaceae bacterium | reverse complement strand
CAGCCTTTTACCAGCATCATGTTCAACGAGCATCTCGGCTGGACGCACACCGTCCATGATCGCGATGCGGTCGATGTCTATGCGCTGCCGCTCGCCGATGGCGGCTATCGTTTCGGCGGCGAGGTTCGCGCCTTCGACGACAGCGCGGTGGTTTTGCGCGTGCGCGGCGAGGATGGAACGATCTCCGAACGCCGGCTTCCGATCCGCCGCAGCGTTCACGGTCCGGTGCTCGCGGTGCGCGGCGGGACTGCCTATGCGATGCGCGTGGCGGGCGTCGCCGACCCCGCTTACGCCGCGACCTTCGCGCAATATGGCGACATGGCCGCGGCGACCGGACGGGCTGAATGGGAAGCGGCCTTTTCGCGACTCCAGCTGCCGATGTTCAACGCCGTTTTCGCCGACGATTCAGGCGATATCCTCTATGTTTCGAATGGCCTCCATCCGGCGCGCCCGCGTGGCGACGCCGATTTCTGGGCGGGCGTCGTCGATGGCTCGGACCCGTCGCTGCTGTGGACCGGCTATCTGCCCTATGAGCGATTGCTGCGCGTCGCCGACCCGGCCTCCGGCTTCGTCCAGAATTCGAACGAGCCGGGCTTTACCGCGACGATGCCGCCGGCGCTCGATCCGGCCGATTTCCCCGCCGATTTCGTCTCCCCCTATATGCGGACGCGCCCCCAGCACGGGCTCGAAATACTGCTCGGCGACGGCAGCATCAGCTTCGACGAGCTGATCGATTATTCGCGCGACACGCGGCTGACGCTCGCCGATAATGTCCTCGACGATTTGATCGCGGCGGCGCGCGCCGATAGCCGCGACCAAGCGCTTCGCGCCGCCGATGTCCTTGCCCGATGGGACCGCCGCAGCAATGTCGAGAGCCGTGGCGCGGCGCTGTTTTCGCTATGGACCTTTGCCTATGCGGCAAGCCCTGGGGGGTTCGAATATGACCGGCCATGGTCGTTCGACGCGCCGATGGCGTGGCCCGAAGGCATCGGCAACGAGGCCGCGGCGGTCGAGGCGCTGGTCGCGACGGCCGGGCGCATCGAGGGCGCGGGCGCTCCGATAGACGTGGCATGGGGCGCGGTCGCGCAGGTCCCCGACGGCGAGGGCGCGACGATGCCGTCGAGCCTCGGCATCGGCGGCGCCGGCGCGTTCCGCGTCGGTTTCTTTTCGCCGCGCGAGGATGCGCTGACCTTCGCCTTCAACGGCGGCACGAGCTATGTCGCCGCGGTCGAGTTCGGCGACACCGTGCGCGCCGAGGCGATCCTGCCCTATGGCAATTTCGCGGTTCGTCCCGAAGGCGTGATGAGCCAATATCCGCTCTTCGCGCGCGGCGAATACCGGACGGTCAACTTCACCCCCGAAGCGATCGAAGCGGCGACGGTCATGCGCGAGGAGCTGGCGTTTCCGGGCGAGTAGGGGGTAGGAGCCGGCGCTTTTGGCGCGCCGTCATTGTGGCCCCGGGCTTAAGCCCGGGGGAAGCGATTCGCAGCGCCCCGCGCTCCGCCCCGGATTGCTTCGCTACGCTCGCAATGACGGTCAACCCAAGCGCTATGCCGCTCTCCGCAGCGGACTTCTCACGATCGGGTATCGCGCGCGGCGGGCTGGCTTCCGGTGACCGCGTAGATCACCATCTCGGCGATATTGGTCGCCTGGTCGCCGATACGCTCGAGATGCTTGCCGACGAACAGCAATTGCGCG
>CAYQVL010000474.1:0-1699 GCA_964420825.1 uncultured Sphingomonadaceae bacterium | reverse complement strand
CCTACGCCTACGCCGACTCCGGTGCCTGCGCCCACCCCGACACCCGCGCCTTCACCAACGCCGACGCCGACGCCTGGCGACTCGTCGCAGCCGATCGGCGGACTGCCGCAGGTGATCGCGGCGCAACCGTTCGCTCCGGGTCTGGCGGTCGTCGGTCCGGGAATCCGGATGCCGGTCGCGCAACTTGCCATGTTCGAAAAACCGGTCCCGATCACGGTCGCCGAAAAGCCCGTGCGTCCCGCGGTCCGCAAGGCAATCAAGGCACCCGTCGTCCCGGTCCGTCCGGCCAAGCAGGCGCGGCATTGAGGGCTGTCCCGGCATGAGTCGTTCAGTTCTGCGGCGTTCCGGCTTCCTCCGCGCCGACCGACGGGGCCGGAGCGTCGCGTCACTGCTCGCGCGCGGTCTGGCGATCGGCTTGCTGGCGTGCGCGCCGATGGCGGGCGCCCAGCCTGTCCATGCGCAGGAACCGCCGCCGATCCGCGCCGATTTCCTGGGTCTAAGCGCGTCGGACGATGCCCATAAGATGACCGACTGGATCCTCGCTTCGGGCGACAACCGCGGCCTGCCGTTCCTCATCGTCGACAAGATCGCCGCGAAGGTTTTCGCCTTTGGCGCGACGGGCGATCTGCGCGGCGCCGCACCGGCGCTGCTCGGCCTCGGCATCGGCGACGAAAGCGCGCCCGATATCGGCCAACGCAGGCTGGCGAGCATCACCGCGGCCGAACGTACGACCGCCGCGGGCCGGTTCGAGGCCGCGCTCGGCAACGATCTGGAACAGGATGTCCTGTGGGTCGATTACGACAGCGCTCTGTCGTTGCACCGGGTGATCGTCGGCAATCCGCGCGATCGCCGCCACGCCCGCCTCGCCTCGCCGACGCCATCGGACAACCGCATTTCCTACGGCTGCATCAACGTTCCCGTGAGCTTCTTCGACAATGTCATCGTTCCGGTCTTCGCGCAGACCGTGGGGATCGTTTATATCCTGCCGGAAACCAAGCCGATCGAGACGATATTCGCGCTCGGCGAACACGTTGACGCCCCGTCGGCAGCGAACGCTTATTAGGCATTGCTGGCGACAAGCGCGGGTTTTCGGTTTCTATCCGATCGACGTATATTGTCGTCACCTACATCGTCCCGGCGGCCACCATTAACGGGCCGAACTCCTCATGATCCGAATTCCGCCCTTTTAAAGCCTTGACGAATCTCTTGAGCGAACGACCTAATAGGCAATGTGCAATCTCTACAAAACGCGCAAGTCGCTGGAGGAAATTGCTCGCCTATTCAAAGCCGAGATCAACCAGGAGATCGGCTTGGCAAATCTGGCCGAGGATGTTTTTCCGGGTCTGCCGGGCATCGTCGTTCGCGAAGATCAGGAAAAGCGCAGCCTGCAGACGATGGCCTGGGGGTTCCCGCTGGTGACGCGCGATATGCGCGCCCGCGCCGAACAGGCGGGCAGGCCCGCGCGACCCAAGCCGGTCAACAACGCGCGCGACCTGGCCAGCCCGTTCTGGAGATCGGCGGCGGGCAATCCGGCGCGGCGCTGCCTGATCCCGGTCGAGCGCTTTGCCGAGGCGGCTGGCGCCAAGGGGCGCAAGACGCGCACCTGGTTCGCGGTGGCGGACGAGCCGGTGTTCGCCTGGGCCGGGCTGTGGCGTCCGTCGGCCGAGTGGGGCGATGTCTATGCCGGGGTGATGACCGA
>CAYQVL010000473.1:0-1699 GCA_964420825.1 uncultured Sphingomonadaceae bacterium | reverse complement strand
ATCTCGAGCAGCAGTCGAGCGAGCTGACGACACGCTGGCAGGGCGAGAAGGACAAGATTCACGCCGAATCGCGGTTGAAGGAACAGCTCGACGCCGCCCGGCTCGATACGCTGCCCGCGCGCTCGTGGCGCAATCTGCAGGATACGACATACGACCCGATCATCGCGCAGCGGCAGCCCAAGCCCTGGCAAAGCTGGCAGCGGCGCGAGGATTATTATCGCGAGGGCGCGCTCGTCTGGCTCGAGATCGATCAGATCATCCGCCGCGAAAGCCGCGGCCGCCGTTCGCTCGACGATTTCGCCCAGGCCTTTTTCGGCCAGCGCGACCGCGACTGGGGCGAGGTCACCTATGATTTTGGCGAAGTCGTCGCGACGCTCAACGAGGTTCAGGCCTATGACTGGGACGCGCTGCTCTCGCGGCGCCTCGAGGAAAACGCCGCCGGCGCGCCGCTCACCGGGATCGAGCTCGGCGGCTACCGCCTCGTCTGGAACAGCGAACCCAACGCCACGCTGACCGCCGGCCAGACCAGCGACGAGAATCTCGATCTGACCTGGTCGGGCGGGCTGACCGTCGGCAAAAACGGCACCGTCAGCGCGGTGATCTGGGACAGCCCGGCGTTCAACGCGGGGCTGACCGTCGGCACCGAGATCGTCGCCGTGAACAGCTATAATTTTTCAACGACATTGCTGCGCGATGCGGTCGCGGCGGCGGCCGACGGGCGCAGCCAGATCGAACTGCTGCTCAAGAACGGCGATCGCTACCGCCATGTCATGCTCGAATGGCGCGGCGGGCTGCGCTACCCGCATCTCGAACGCGTCGGCAGCGGCGCGGCAGGGCTCGACCGGCTGATCGAGCCGCTGCGCTA
This sequence comes from uncultured Sphingomonadaceae bacterium, assembly GCA_964420825.1. GTDB lineage: Bacteria > Pseudomonadota > Alphaproteobacteria > Sphingomonadales > Sphingomonadaceae > Parasphingopyxis. The sequence goes on along the minus strand of CAYQVL010000473.1, from coordinate 834 downwards.
GCGGCTGTGCACGCCTATACCGCCGCCGCTTCGATTATCTCGGCCTTGGCCGGGCGGCGGCGCGCGACGAGCAGGCAACCGGCGACGATCAGCACCGTCCCTGCGAGCGTCGCCCAGCTTACCGTCTCGTCGAAGATCAGCCGGCCGAGCAACGCCGCCCAAATGAACGCGGTATATTCGAGGCTGACCAGATACTGCGCCTCGGCGCGCGCATAGCCCCAGCTGATCAGCATCAGCGAGACAATGCCGAGCACGGCGGCGCCGGCGAGCTCCGGCCAGTGCGCGGCTTCGGGGACTATTGCCAGAAACGGCGCGAGCAGCAGGAATAGCGACGCGACGATGAGGTTCTGGAAAAACACGATCTCGATCGGCCGCGCGACAAGCGCCTGCTGGCGCTGGAGGATAAGGTTCCAGGCGTAGAGCACGGCCGAAAACAGGATCGCCGCGACGCCCCATCGCGCGTCTTCGCTGAAACGCCCGCTCATCTTGCCGGCGAGGATGACGACGACCCCGGCAAGCCCGAGCAGCGACGCGACGATCGAATTGCGGCCGATCACCTCCTTGAGCAGGATCGCGGCGAGATAGAGCGCAATCAGCGGCGCGATAAACGACAATGCGATGGCCTCGGCGAGCGGCGTCCGCGCCAGCCCCCAGAAGAAACAGAACGCCATCACGGCGGTGACGCAGCCGCGAATGAGATGGATGCGCAGCACTGCCGCGCCGGGCCAGGCGCTGCGCCGCGCAAGGAACAAAAGACTGGCCAGCGCGACGCCCACGAGCATCCGCCAGAAAATCGCATTATAGGCGCCAAGCGCCAGCGCCAAGCCTTTCATG
>CAYQVL010000472.1:0-1703 GCA_964420825.1 uncultured Sphingomonadaceae bacterium | reverse complement strand
CATCATGCATCATGGCGGGAAATCGCAGGAGCTCCACGCCGAGCCCAACTTTGGCGATGTACTGATCGAAGTGTATGATTGGCTAGCGGATCGCGTCGCGGCGCTCGCCGTCGCCGGGATCGCGCGTGAAAAGATCATCGTCGATCCGGGTATCGGATTCGGCAAGTCGCTTCAACACAACCTTATGCTGCTTAATGGTCTCTCGCTGTTTCATGGCCTTGGTTGCCCGGTCATGCTCGGCGCGAGCCGCAAGCGGATGATCGGCGCGCTGTCGAACGAGGCGGTGGCCGATCAACGTCTGGGCGGGTCTCTGGCTTTGGCGATGCAGGGCGCTGCGCAGGGCGTGCAAATAGTCCGCGTTCATGATGTACAGGAAACTGTCCAGGCGCTCCATATTTGGCGCGGCCTCAGAGATCAGGCGCTGATGCCTCTCGGTTAGGCGGCGTTGTCGATGCCCAAGTCGCCGAGTTTGCGGTAAAGCGTAGAGCGCCCGATTCCGAGCCGACGCGCGACTTCGGTCATCCGGCCGCGATAGTGGCCGATGGCGAGGCGGATGACATCGGCTTCGATATCGGCAAGCGGCCGCAAATTGCCGTCGGCTTCGTAGAGCGTGATGCCCGGCCCGTCGGCGAACACCGGAATGATACTGCGCTGCGAAGCGGATCGCGATGCGGCGGCGGCTTGCGCGATATGCGGGAAATCGGCCGAGGTCAGTGCAGCGCCGTTGCAGCCGATCGCGGCGCGGAACAAGGTATCCTGCAACTGGCGGACGTTGTTGGGCCAGTCGTAACGCATCAGCAGCGTCAGCGCGTCGTCGGTGATGCCGAGCGCCTGCATACCGGGCTGGCCGGCGATCCGCGCGAGCAGATGGCGGGCGAGGGGTGGAATGTCGCCCGAACGATTGCGTAAGGCGGGAATGGTAAGCTGGACGATGTTGAGCCTGTAATAGAGATCTTCGCGGAAATTGCCTGCCGCGACTTGCTCCAGAAGATCGGTATCGGCCGCCACAATCAGCCTGACATCGGATTCGCGGCCATGCCGTGCTCCGATCGGGCGGACCGTGCCGGTTTCGATCGCCTGGGCGAGTTTGGCTTGAACATCGCCCGGGATGGCCGTGATTTCATCGAGAAACAGGGTCGCGCCATCGGCTTCCATAAGCTTGCCGACATGCTTTTCGAACGCTCCGGTAAAAGCTCCCTTTTCGTGACCGAACAATTCCGATTCGACAAGGTTCGCCGGCGTCGCGCCGCAATTTAATGTGAACAGCGGATGCTTGGCGCGAGGGCTCGCGGCGTGGATGGCGCGGGCGAGCACGTCCTTACCGACACCCGGCTCGCCCTCGAGCAAGACCGGTACGCGTGAGCGAGCGGCTTTAGCGGCGATGGCAAGCGCGGCGCGAAATTCCGGCGATGAGCCGACGATTTCGTCGAACGGCAGCGTTTGCGACACTTTTTCGGATAGCGGCCGCAATTCGCCGCTATGGGCAAATGTCCGCGTTGCAGTATCGAGCGCGGTGATCAGCGTTTCAGGCGCGACCGGCTTGGCGAGAAAATCGGTGGCACCGGCGCGCATCGCCCCGACCACTATCGAGATATTTGATTGCGCGGTGGTGATGAGCAACGGCAAATCGGGGCGTAAGGCTATCAGTCGTTCGATCAATGCAACGCCGTCTATGCCCGGCCCCCAATAATCGATGAGTACGG
>CAYQVL010000471.1:0-1708 GCA_964420825.1 uncultured Sphingomonadaceae bacterium | reverse complement strand
ATACCGACGCGCGGCGGATCCAGGCCGAAACCCCGGTTTTCGGCCAGCCGCGCACCGTCGCCGATCGCTACCGCCGTTTGCGCGAAGCCGGTCTCGCCGACCGCCTCGCCCGCAGCCTCGCCATCCGCGACGCCGAAGCGAGCGCTGGCCTTGTCGCGAGCGCGGTGCCCGAAGCGCAGCGCGCTGCGGTTAATGCGATCCTGCGGGGGAATTAGCCGGCGATCCAAAGGGCGACCATCGGGCTTTCATCCAATTCCTTCGTGCTGAGCCCGTCGAAGCGCGACCCTCGGCGGAGCAATTGCCGGAACCGCGCCCTTCGACAGGCTCAGGACAAACGGCGCTGTCCACCGGCACGAACCGATAGCCTGCCGATCGTGCGAATCTAGCTGTTGTAAAACAGGCCGGGTTCAAACTCTCCGCCCGGATAGGCGACGAGCATATTCCCGTCGAAGCCGAGCGGCGTATCGCCCTCGGCCATCCAGACGCCGCCCGCGGCGAGCGTGTCATCGCCAACCAGTCCTTCGCCGTCGAGCGGCGCGATCCAAACCGGCCGGGACGCTGCGGGACATAGTCTGCCCTTCCGCTCTCCCGTCCACCGCTCGAGCACAAACTTGCGGCCTTCGGCGAGCACCGTCCGGCCCTCGCCGATAGCGCGCGGCGCATTGGGCGCCCGCCAGGCCTCGCGCCGCGCCACCGCCACCGCCGCGTCGAGATGCAAATCGCGCGGGCGGCCGTAATCGTAGAGCCGGTAGGTAAGGTCGGCGTTTTGCTGGACCTCGATAAGCGCAACCCCCGCGCCGATCGCGTGGATCGTCCCGGCGGGGAGATAGAAGAAGTCGCCGGGGGCGACGGGTTTCCAGTCGAGCAGCGCCCCGATCGAGCCATCTTGCGCCGCCGCGCGCAGTTCGGCCTCGCCGATGCTCTCGCGCAGCCCGAGGCCGATGACCGCGCCGGCCTCGGCTGCAAGGATCAGCCACGCCTCCTCCTTGCCCTGCCGGTGTCCGGCGCCGCGCGCCTGATCGTCATCTGGATGGACCTGAACCGAGAGCTTCTCGCTCGTGAACAGATATTTGACGAGCAATTCGGGCTCGCCCGCCGCCTCGAACCAGATCTCGCCGACCGGCTCGCCGCTCGCGGGCGCGTCGGCAAAACCGAGGCCGAGCGCATGGCGGCCCCAGACTTTCTCGATACGGCGCGTGGCGAGACGCGTAACGGGCATGACGGCTCCTTTTGGCGGTTTCGTTCGTTCATCGCCTATGCACGCCAAACAATAAAGAGGGATGAGCGATGCGCGCGCTGCGGATAACACGCCGGCTGGTTTTGCTGCTGATTCTCGCCGCCGCGGGATTGCTGCTCTACGCCTGGGCGCGCGACAATCCGCAGGATCTGCCGTGGACGCCGCTCGATCTCGGGCAGCCCGTCGGCGCGTTCACTGGACGCAAGCTCGCCGCGCTTGCCGATGACGCGCCGCATTGCCGCGCGCTGCTCGACCGGGCGGGGATCGGTTATGAAACGCTCGAAGCACGTCAGGCGGGCGAAGGCTGCGGCTATCGCGACGGCATCCGGCTGGGCGGCGAGGGCGATCCGCAAGCGATCGTCTATAACCCCGCCGCGCTGACGATCGCCTGTCCGGTCGCCGCCGCGCTCGCGGTCTGGGAATGGGAGGTCGTCCAGCCCGCCGCGCTCGACCTGTTCGGGCAGGAGGTTG
>CAYQVL010000470.1:0-1713 GCA_964420825.1 uncultured Sphingomonadaceae bacterium | reverse complement strand
TCATCTGCATCACTAATCCTTTGGACGCGATGGTCTGGGCGCTGCGCGAATTTTCCAGTCTCCCGCACAATATGGTCTGCGGGATGGCCGGCGTGCTCGATAGCGCGCGCTTCCGCCATTTTCTCGCCGAGGAATTCGGCGTCTCGGTCGAAGATGTCACCGCCTTCGTTCTCGGCGGCCATGGCGATACGATGGTGCCGATTCCGACCTATTCGACCGTCGCGGGCATCCCGATCCCCGATCTCATCAAGATGGGCTGGTCGACGCAGGACAAGATCGACGCTATCGTCAAGCGCACGCGCGGCGGCGGCGGCGAGATTGTCCAGCTGCTCGGCAACGGCAGCGCCTATTATGCGCCCGCGACGAGCGCGATCATGATGGCCGAAAGCTTTCTCAAGGATAAAAAACGCGTGCTTCCGGCAGCCGCGCACCTCACCGGCCAGTACGGTGTCGACGATCTCTATGTCGGCGTACCCGTGATAATCGGCGCAGGCGGCATCGAGCGCATCGTCGAGATCGAACTTGGCGAGAAGGCCAAGGCCGGCTTCCAGGTCTCGGTCGACGCGGTCAAGGAACTGCTCGCGGCGTGCAAGCAGCTGGATAACAGCCTTGCTTGATTTCAGAGAATCCGATGTTCTGGAGAATTTGCGAAACAGTAAGCCTTTAAATTTGGACCAATTGCCAAATTCGAGCGGCTTATATGTTTTGTATAACCACGTCGGGCATAGTCGATATATTGGGATCGCTCACACTGAGGGATTTAGAGCTCGTATAAGAAACAAACATACTACCGGATCGGAAGACCGAAGCCATAAGTATAGCTGCGCTTATAATGTAGGCTGCTTATGGAAAGATAGGCACTCTAACGATTTGGCTGACAGATTGGTTTCAAAGAAATTGCGAAATCAATTTATCCTTAAGCACTGTCGTGCTGCGGTATTTCCTATTGTTACACATGAGGGAAAAGGCGATCAAGTCGAACTTGAAAACAGAGTAATTGCGATCGCCGGGGAAAAAGATTCTCATTGGAATCGCAAATTCGAGCCAGAGCCAGAGCCCACTCATTTAGTCGATGAATTAATCCTAGAGCTCGGACTTGGCCCAATGGAAGTTGCAGCGCTGGAGCGCCGGAATTCTCGCTACAGGAAGTACCATACTAAATGAGCATACTCGTCGACAAGAACACCAAGGTCATTACCCAGGGGATGACCGGGGAAACCGGCACCTTTCATACCCAGCAGGCGCTCGATTACGGCACCAAGATGGTCGCGGGCGTGACGCCGGGGAAGGGCGGACAGACGCACATCGGCCTGCCGGTCTATAACACCGTCGCCGAGGCGGTCGCCGAAACCGGCGCCGACGCCAGCGTCATCTATGTCCCCCCCAAGTTCGCCGCCGCCTCGATCATCGAGGCGATCGAGGCCGAAATCCCGCTGATTGTCGCGATCACCGAGGGCATCCCGGTGCTCGACATGGTCACGGTCAAGGGTAGGCTCGAAGGCTCCAAATCGCGGCTGATCGGACCCAACTGCCCCGGCGTGCTGACGCCCGGTGAGTGCAAGATCGGCATCATGCCCGGCAGCATCTTCTTGAAGGGTTCGGTCGGCGTCGTCAGCCGTTCCGGGACGCTGACCTATGAAGCCGTTCACCAGACCACCGCAGTCGGCCTCGGCCAGACGACGGCAGTCGGCATCGGCGGCGATCCCGTCAACG
>CAYQVL010000469.1:0-1713 GCA_964420825.1 uncultured Sphingomonadaceae bacterium | reverse complement strand
CATTTCGGCCAGACGCACGATGCCGCGACATGGGCCATCGTCGCGGTGATGGGGACCGCCGGCGGCGCGGCGCAGCTCGCGCTCACCGGGGCGCTGCGCCTCGCCCCCGTCGCGGTCGTGATGCCGATGGATTATACGAGCCTGATCTGGGCGACGATGTTCGGCGCGATCCTGTTCGGGCAATTGCCGGGCGCCTCGACGTGGCTCGGCGCGCCGATCATCATCGTCAGCGGCATCGTCATCGTCTGGCGCGAACACGCGCTCGGTCGCCGCGCAGTGCGCGAGGCAATCAGCGACGGCGGAGAATGACCGACAGGTTGTTGGCAGGCATCGACACGATGCGATCGAGCACCAGTCCGCGCGTCTGCGCTTCAGCAATCACGTCCTCGATCCGCCGGATTCCCCAGACGGAGTTGCGTGCGCGCAGGTTTGCGTCGAAATTCACATTGCTCGGCGCGCGCTCGACTCCATCCTGCCAATAGGCGCCGTAAAGATAGAGCGGCGCGCCCTTCGGCAGCAGCCGCGACGCGCCGTCGAGCAGGCCAAGCGTCGCTTCCCACGGGCTGATATGGACCATGTTGATCGCGAGGATCGCATCGGCGGCGGTGACCGGCCAGGCGGCGTCGCGCACATCGAGAGCGATCGGCGGCGCCACGTTGTCCAGCCCCGCCTCGGCACGATAGGCGGCGATCGACGCCAGCGCCTGGGGATCGGGATCGCTCGGCTGGAAGCTCAGCGAGGCAAAGGCGCGCGCGAATGCAACGACATGCTCGCCCGACCCGCTGGCGATCTCGAGCACGGTTCCGCTGGCCGGCAACACGTCGCGCAACACGGCGATGAGCGCATCGCGATTGCGCGCGGTCGCCGGGGCGTGGCGCCTGGCGTCGGGCAACGGATCGTCGCCCGGCATCCATGGCTGCGGACCATTTTCTCCATGGGCCATAGCATTTCCTTTCAACGCCATATCGCATAGAATATTTGCGTTCACGCACAAGGGGGAGCATATTGATAGATGTTCACGAAGACAGCGCGAAAGTCGGCTTCCCGCCCCCGCTCGTATCCCTCGGCTTTCTGCTGCTTGGACTCGGTGCCGACACGATCTTCGCGATACCGGAGCTACCGCTTGCAGATACGCCGCGCTACGTTGCCGGCGGGGGTCTCGCCTTGGCAGGACTGGTCGTGGGACTCTCCGCCAATATGCTGTTCAACCGGTCGGATATCGACGTGAAGCCCTGGCACGCGACTGCGAAGCTGACCTTCGACGGCGCCTTTCGCTTCACCCGCAATCCCATGTATCTGGGCATGACCCTACTCTATGCGGGACTCGCGATCCTTTTCCTCAGCGTCTGCACCCTCGCCTTGTTGCCCGTTCTCCTCGTCGTTATCCAAACGCAGGTCATCGCGCGCGAGGAGCACTATCTCGAGAGCAAGTTCGGACAGGATTATCTGGCGTATAAACGGCGCGTCCGGCGCTGGTTCTAACGTCCGATCAGCCCCCGCCGGGCGCTTCGTAATTGCCCGATCCGGGCGCGACCGCCGGCTCGGCCCATGCCAGCACCGGCTTGCGCGCCGCGAGCGTTTCGTCGAGGCGGCGGCGCGGCGCGTAATAGGGCGCACCCTTGAGCGCTTCGTCGCCCGCCTTCGCCTGTCCAGCGACATGGCGCATCGCGGCGATGAACTGGTCGAGCGCCGCCTTGCTCTCGGTCTCGGTCG
>CAYQVL010000468.1:0-1727 GCA_964420825.1 uncultured Sphingomonadaceae bacterium | reverse complement strand
AAGTATTGGGGTGAGGCCGCCGAGGCGGTGCATATCATCGGCAAGGACATCGTGCGCTTCCATACCGTCTACTGGCCGGCATTTCTGATGAGCGCGGGCCTGCCGTTGCCGAGCCGCGTCTTCGGCCATGGCTTCGTCCTCAACAAGGGCGTCAAGATGTCGAAATCGCTCGGCAATGTTACCGACCCAATCGAGCTCGCCGAGCGATTCGGCGTCGATTCGCTGCGCTATTTCCTGCTCCGCGAGGTCGCCTTCGGCAGCGACGGCAGCTATTCGGCCGAAGCGATCGTAACGCGTTGCAACGCCGATCTGGCCAACGATCTCGGCAACCTCGCGCAGCGCACGCTCTCGATGATCGCCAAAAATTGCGATGGCCGCGTACCCGAGCCCGACGCGAAGAGCGAAGCCGATCGCACGCTGGCCGCGTTGCTCGCCGCGATTCCGGCCAAGGCGGCCGCGGCGATGGATGAATTCGCCATCCACCAGGCGCTCGAAGCGATCTGGCGCGGGGCGGGAGAGGCCAATCTCTATATTTCGGAACAGCAGCCCTGGTCGCTGCGCAAGACCGATCCCGCGCGCGCCGACACCGTGCTCTACGGCTGCGCCGAGGCCGTACGAAGGCTGGCTATCCTCGCGCGCTGGGCGATACCCGGATCGGCCGACGCCTTGCTCGACCAGCTGGCGCAAGGCGAAGACGCCCGCGATTTCGCCGCGCTCGATACACCGCTTAAGCCGGGGCTGACACTGCCGACGCCGCAGGGCGTGTTTCCGCGCCTGGAGCTGCCCGAAACCGATTAATTCTCTTGGGAATAACCCCGTTGGAAAGGCCGGAGGGGTGACGAAGCGGCTCGCGCGTCCTATCTCGGCGCCATGTTCGTCGACAGCCATTGCCATCTCAACTACAAAGGTCTCGTCGAGCGCCAGCAGGACGTGCTCGCGGCGGCGCGGACGCGCGGCGTTTCGGCGATGCTCAACATCTCGACGCGCGAGCGCGAGTGGGACGATATCGTCGGCACGGCCGAGCGCGAGGACGATGTCTGGGCGTCGATCGGCATCCACCCGCACGAGGCCGACGCGCATCCCGATATCGACACCGCCAAGCTCGTCGCGCGCGCCGGGCATCCGCGCGTCGTCGCGATTGGCGAAACCGGTCTCGATTATTATTACGAGCATTCCGATCGCGACCGGCAGAAGGCCAGTTTCCGCTCGCATATCGCCGCATCGCGCGAAACCGGGCTCCCGCTGATCGTCCACACGCGCGACGCTGAGGACGACACCGCTTCGATCTTGGCCGAAGGGATGGAGGAGGGGGCCTATCCGGGCGTCATCCATTGCTTCACCGCAAGCGCGGATTTTGCCGGCAAGGCGCTCGATCTGGGGTTTTACATCTCGATATCGGGGATCGTGACCTTCAAGAACGCCAGCGATCTTCAGGCGACGGCGGCGACATTGCCGCGCGAGCGGTTGCTGATCGAAACCGATTCGCCCTTCCTCGCCCCCGTTCCCAATCGCGGCAAGCCATGCGAACCGGCCTTTGTCGCCGATACCGCGCAGTTCCTCGCGGGGCTGCGCGGCGAAAGCGTCATCGAAAACCACCAGATCTGCGCGCTTCCCCGGCTCCAGCGAGCCGATCTCCGCCGCGGCGCCGATGATGCGCGCCGGCGTGAGGGTGACCATGCGCACGGCCTCGACGACCGGGATGCCGACGACGTCGAGCAGCACCGGCA
>CAYQVL010000467.1:0-1735 GCA_964420825.1 uncultured Sphingomonadaceae bacterium | reverse complement strand
CTGAGGTGCTCCCCATTCCCTGGACAGGATCTGGCGCTTTTTAAGCTCTGATCTGCTCCTGCTGATCGGGTTGTGTTGCTTCGATTTCCAGCGAGTAGACCACCGCTGGTGGTTGTCCGCCAAGGGCTTTGTGCGGGCGACGGTGATTGTAGAATTCCATCCAGTTGCGGACACCGGCGCGTGCGTGCGATCCGGTCTCCCATGCGTGGAGGTAGACGCACTCGTATTTCAGCGTCCGCCACAGGCGCTCGATGAAGATGTTGTCCAGGTAGCGACCCTTGCCATCCATCGAGATGCGGACGCCCGAGCGGCGCAGGCGGTCTGTCCAGGCAAAGGATGTGAACTGCGACCCTTGATCGCTGTTCATAATGTCAGGCGGTCCAAACCGATAGATGGCCTCGTTCAGCGCCTCGACGCAGAAGTCCGCGTCCAGCGTGTTCGAGATCCGCCACGACAGAACCATCCGGGTATGCCAATCCATGATCGCCACCAGATAGAGGAACCCGCGGCGCATTGGCAGGTAGGTGATGTCCACGCACCAGACCTGGTTTGGCCTGTCTACCCGCAGACCCCGCAGCAGATAGGGGTAGGTCTTGTGCCCCTTCGCCGGCCTGCTGGTGTTGGGTTTCTGATAGATCGGCATCAATCCCATCAGGCGCATGAGCCGACGGACGCGCTTCTCGTTCACCGCATGGCCTTCGTTGCGCAGGTGCCAGGTCATCTGGCGGACGCCAAAGAACGGTGTCTCGAGGAACTGCACGTCGATCAGCCGCATCAGCGCAAGGTTCTGCTCCGTCTCTCCCCGCGGCGAATAGTAGAACGACGACCGCGGTATCGACAGAAGCGCGCACTGCTGACCGATCGACAGGTCAGGATGGTCGCGTTTGATCATGGCGCGCCTCACTTCCCGCCCCAGGGCTTGAGCTTTCTTTCCAAAAAAGAGTTGGCCACCGCCAGCTCTCCGATCTTGGCATGCAGATCCCTGACCTGGTCTTCATCGATGACGGGTGCCTTGCGGCTGCCGCGTTCGAAGACACCGGACGCGCCATCCAGCAGGGCACGTTTCCATTGATTGATCATCGTTGGATGCACGCCGAACCGGCTCGCCAGCTCCGACACGGTCGCCTCGCCTTTCAGCGCCTCAAGCGCCACCTTCGCCTTGAACTCAGGGGCATGCTGCTTTCGTTTCGACATCTTCGATCTCCTTCGTGGTGAAGATCAACAGACAGCAATTCAAAGCTTACGTCAGTGTCCAGTTTTCGGGGAGCACCTCAGAGAGCGGTCTTCGGAAATGGCAGATAGGTGTGGCTCGACCTTTCCTGGTGTTCCTGCATGACCGGCAGATAAAGGTTTCGGAAGTCACGACGGATACGCTCGCTGCCTACTATGCCGAGCGGCTCGAAGTGTCGTCGAAATCCGAGGGGAAGTGTCGGCGACATGTCATCGAAGTCGCCAAGTTTCTGAAGGACGCCAGCAGGATAGAGCGGTTGCAGCCCTACGGTTTCCGTCCCGTAGAGCGGCCCTTCAAAAAATTTGCTGGCAAATACGGCGTAGAGGGCGAAGTCGTCTTCGATCTGATGATGGAATTCGATCGTCATGTGGCGCCGTGGGCAACTGGGGATGTATCCAGGTCAGGCCAGCCGCTTGCCGCTTTCATCGAGGAGCTGGACAAACGCGAGACATCGGTTTCCGATAGAAAGGCGCTGTTGCAGAAGCGGCGAGCAGAGAAAGCCGC
>CAYQVL010000466.1:0-1738 GCA_964420825.1 uncultured Sphingomonadaceae bacterium | reverse complement strand
GCCCAAATGCAATGTGAGTTTCGCCGGCGACCAGCTGATCAGCTACAGCCGCGCCGATATCTCGGTAGCGGTCAGCATTCCGGGCGGCCTGATCACGCCGATTGTTACCGGCGCCGACAGCAAGTCGCTCTCGGCGATCTCGACCGAGGTCAAGGACCTCGCGGGCCGCGCCAAGGAGGGCAAGCTCCAGCCGCACGAATATCAGGGCGGCACCGCGAGCATCTCGAATATGGGCATGTTCGGCATCAAGGCGTTCGACGCCGTCATCAACCCGCCGCAAGGCATGATCATGGCGATCGGGGCGGGCGAAAAGCGGCCTTATGTGATCGACGACAGCCTCCAGATCGCCACCGTGATGAGCGCCACCGGCAGCTTCGACCACCGCGCCATCGACGGGGCGGACGGGGCTCAACTGATGCAGGCGTTCAAGGCGCTCGTGGAGAACCCGCTGGGGATGTTGGCTTGATGCTCGGTGGCATTTCCTCTCCAACTCCGACTAGCCCCCGCCTGCGCGGGGGCAAGTCTCCGTATCCTCTCCCGCAAGGGGAGAGGAGCTATCGTGCATGATCGCGATGTCAGCGTCGAGGCCGATGGTTCGCAGCATGCAGAAAACGCTTATGATGCCAAGCGGGACACTTATTTGAAGTCACAGGATTTTCGGCCGTTGCGCTTCTGGAACAATGATATTCTTCGCAAGCCGAATGATGTCGCGGCGGCCATTCTCGCTGCACTCGAGGCCTGAGGTGACCGAAACCCTCCCCACCGACCCACCCCTCATCCGCGTCACGGCGATGCCCGAGGACCTCAACCCCTACGGCACGATCTTCGGCGGCTGGATCATGGGGCAGATGGCGCTGGCGGCGGGCTCGCTCGCTTCGCGCCATTGCGGCGGGCAGGCCTCGGTGGTCGCGGCGGGCGATTTCAAATTTACAAAGCCGGTGGTGGTCGGCGACGAATTTTCGGTCTGGGCGGAGTTCCTGGACATAGGCCGCTCCTCGATGACGATCCGCTGCGGCGCCTGGCGCCGCGACCGCAACAGCGAATTCGCCGAGCGCGTCGCCGAGGGCAGCTTCACCATGGTCGCGATCGGCGAGGACAAGAAGCCGCGGGAAATTGCGAAATCCTCCCCCGTAGGGGGAGGGGGACCGCCGAAGGCGGTGGAGGGGTGTCACCGGTGATATTCCGCGGTTCACCGAGGGGGATACCCCTCCGCCGCGCTTCGCGCGCCACCTCCCCTTTCAGGGGAGGATTGACGGTGCTCCTCGGCGACGGGCCCTCACCAACTTCGACTAGCCAGCAATCCGGCAAGTCTCCGTATCCTCTCCCTAAATGGGAGAGGAGGAAAGGATAATATGGCTGACCAATATGATCTCATCATCCTCGGCTCGGGTCCGGGCGGCTATGTTGCCGCGATCCGCGCTTCGCAGCTCGGGCTCAAGACCGCGATCGTCGAGCGCGAGCGGCTCGGGGGGATATGCCTCAACTGGGGCTGCATCCCGACCAAGGCGCTGCTCAGGACCAGCGAGATCTATCATTATATGACGCACGCGGTGGACTACGGGCTTTCCGCCAAGGATCCGGGCTACGATCTCGTCAAGGTCGTCGAGCGCTCGCGCGGCGTCGCCGGGCAGCTCAACAAGGGCGTCACCGGGCTGATGAAGAAGAACAAGGTCGATGTGCATATGGGCGCCGGCACGATCACCGCCCGCGCCCGATCGAGATCGGCTTCTTCAGCCGA
>CAYQVL010000465.1:0-1744 GCA_964420825.1 uncultured Sphingomonadaceae bacterium | reverse complement strand
CGCTACGGACGAAACGGCGGACATAGGATCGGCGAATCTCGGTCATGATCGTCTCGTCGCCAGCACAGTGCGCGCGAAGCGCCAGGAAACTAGGATCGCACCCAAAGTCGCCGCGCCGAAACCGGTAAGGGTAAGCGTGCGATACAGGCCGAGATCGACCATCTCTTCGCCAAGCATTACTGTTGCCAGCGCAATCAGCGCGGTGAGGAGCGTCAATCCGATACCCGCCGTCGCGACCGGCGCTAGGCCTTGCAGCTTTTGTTTGAGTTCGGGCGGGGCATCGTCTTCGGTTTGCGGCGTGCCGCCGGTTGGATCGCGGCCGGTTTTGGCACCGATCTCCCGATCCAGCGTCCGCCACTCGGCGGCGTTGCGGCTGCCGTCCCAATTGGCAAAGCTAATCATCTGGATGATGTTGAAAGGCAAAGGCAGCCGGCTATCGTCGAGCTTCAATTGAACGAGTTTGTCAAAATCGAGCGCCTCGGTCGCCTCGGCGCGAACCCAGAGTGAATCTCTGGCATGTTTCGACCAGCAGACGACTACGCCCTTGGCGCCGGCAATCTCCTTTTCGATCTCATGGGCATAGTTGTCGCCGGCCTTGAGCGCAGTGTCCCGCCACAGACTGTGGCCGCCGGCGCTCAGGCCATTGGCGATGTCGTCGACGCACTCGCGGTCCTTATGGGCATAGGAAATGAAAACATCCGCCATTGCCGATTATCCTCTCGCACCAAAATAGGTCGAACCGATCGCTATGTCACTTACTGGGTGAAGCGATGCGGTCCGGCTATGCCTCGGATCACGGTCCATCGCGAAAGCTTTTCGGCATAGGGCATCGCGGCATAGGCGGGGCTCGAAGATGGAAGGTCGATGAGCGCGTAGCGTACAGACCGTTCGCCGAGCCGGGCGCGGCCGATGCGCGAAGCCGTTTTTCCGTTGAAGGCGATCGCCGCGAGCGCCGGCAGCGAGTCGGTGAGCGCGACGAGATCGTTGTCGACGGCCTCGCGGATCGCACTGTCGAGGCTGCCGCGGCGTGCGGCATGCGCGATGACGTCCCACAGCCCGATGCCAAAAGCGCGCAGACTGTCGAGCCGATCGACATATTCCAGAGCCGAGAGATCATGGCCGATCGCATCGCCGACAAGATGCCAGAAGCGGTTTTGCGGGTGCGCGTAATAGCGGCTCCGGCGCAGCGATTCCTCGCCGGGCAGGCTGCCGAGGATCAGCACTCTGGTCCGGTCGTCGACGACGGGGGCGAAGGAAGCTTTGCGCATCAAGCAACCCGAATAGGCGCGCGCGCTGCGTCCAATCAAGCTTGGCTATGCGAACGCAAGGGCAAGATTGCTTGCCGGGCCAAACGCTGCTCGGCTATTGCGGGGACATGACTATCGTCCCATCTCCGCTCGCCCTTATCGGGAATACACCGCTCGTTCGCCTGGCAGGTCCGTCGGACGCCAGCGGCTGCGAGATCTTGGGCAAGTGCGAATTCGCCAACCCCGGCGGTTCGGTCAAGGATCGCCCGGCGCTCTTTATCGTCGAAGAGGCGGAAGAGCAGGGGCTACTCAAGCCCGGCGGCACCATCGTCGAGGGGACGGCGGGCAATACGGGTATCGGTCTTGCGCTCGTCGCCAACGCCAAGGGCTACCAGACCATCATCGTCATGCCCGAAACCCAAAGCCGCGAGAAAATGGACACACTGCGCGCGCTCGGCGCCGAGCTCGTCCTCGTGCCCGCGGCGCCCTATTCGAGC
>CAYQVL010000464.1:0-1747 GCA_964420825.1 uncultured Sphingomonadaceae bacterium | reverse complement strand
GCCTCGCCGTCATAGAGGAAGCGCGTCGTCGGCTCGCCGCCATAGGCGGTGCGGAACAGCCGGCCGGTCGGGTCCCAGATCAGCTGCGCGGTCAGCGTGCCGCCCGTCGTCTCGCTGACCATCCGGTTATGCGCGTCATAGACGTAGACGCTGGTTCCGTCGCCGGTGAGGTTGCCGCTGGCGTCATAGGCGAAGCTCACCGCACCGGCGCTGGTATATTGGTTGAGGGTGTTGACCGCGTAATTGCGGCTGACGGTGACGTCGTGGTTCCACACAAAGGCGTCGTTCGAGATCGTCCGCGACAGCAGCTGCGAGGCCGGGTTGTAGGGAAACTAAGAGTCCGAACGATAATTATCCATTTTAATATCATGGTCTTGCGATGCGGCGCGTCAGGAGTTGGACGGAGGAATTACGGTGACATCGCATAATTGAAGTAGTCACTCTCCTTCTTGGCACGGAGTCGCCATGGAGGCGCTCCAAAGGAGGAGAGTGACCGATGACGATTTATGCAGGATTGGACGTATCTGACAAGACCACGCATGTGTGTGTGGTCGATGCTGATGGTGTGGTTATCCGCCGTGAGGTGGTGGCCAGCGATCCCGATGTGCTGGCACGGTGGCTGAAGCGGCACTGCGCAGGGCTGGCGCGGGTGGTGCTGGAGACCGGGCCGTTATCGACCTTTTTGTATCATGGGCTGAAGGAACGCGCAGTGCCGGTGATCTGCATCTGCGCGCGCCACGCCAAGGGCGTGCTGTCCACCCGGGTCAACAAGAGCGATGTCCACGACGCCGAGGGCCTGGCCCAGCTGGCCCGCACTGGCTGGTTCAAAGCCGTGCACATGAAAGCTGGGGCCACCCATATCGACCGTGCCGCGCTCAAGATCAGGTCGCAGTTGATGACCTCGCGCATCGCTTTTGCCAATCAGCTTCGCGGCATGCTCAAACTGTTCGGGCTGCGCTTAGGCAGCGTAACGACGCCCGGCAGGCGGCGCGAACGGCTCGACGCGCTGTTCGGTCAGCGGCCCGACTTACGAGCAGTGTTCCAGCCCCTTATCGAAAGCATCGAGGCACTTGAAGCCCAGCTTGCCAGATCGACAAAGCTGCTCGATGCCCGCGCCGCCGCCGATCCTGTTACCACCCGGCTGATGAGTGTGCCGGGGGTTGGCCCGATCACGGCGCTGACCTTCAAGTCGAGCATCGAAGACCCCGGCAGATTTAATCGAAGTGCTGACGCCGGGGCCTATGCAGGGCTTGCCCCAAGGCGCAACCAATCAGGCGAGCGGGACTGTAACGGGCGAATCTCAAAAGCAGGCGATCCCATGCTCCGCTCAGCGCTGTATGAGGCGGCGAACAATCTGCTGGTGCGGGTCAAGCGGCCTTGTGCCTTGCAAACCTGGGGCAAGAAACTCCTCGAAACGAAAGGGCCAAAACGGGCACGGATCGCCCTCGCTCGCAAACTGGCCGCCCTGCTTCACAGGCTTTGGCAATCGGAAACCGAGTTCTGCTGGAACTGATCCGGCGGCAAAGCAACCGACAGCCAAAACCGGGCGATCTCGTTTGTACTGTTGAAGGTTCTACCTCGCCGGTGACACAGAGACGCCCACCCATATCCGCCTGACCGCGATCATGAAGGCTCGGACATCAAAGGCTCACGCGCTGTCCGCAGACCTCGAAGACAACCATTGGTGATCACGAGAAGTCGAAGAAAAAAAGCAATGTGATGGGGAGATCAATTAGACAACAGTGCA
>CAYQVL010000463.1:0-1751 GCA_964420825.1 uncultured Sphingomonadaceae bacterium | reverse complement strand
AATCAGCCCGAGGCCACGCTCGCGCCCGAAACGAACAATGCCGATGTCACCAACACCGGTTCGCCCTCGGGTGATGCGCCGCGTGGACGCGGTGGTCCCGGTGGCGGTCGCGGTCCTGGAGGCCCCGGCGGCGGTCGTGGACGCGGCGGCCCTGGCGGCGGCGGCGGTCGTGACAGTCGTGGTGGCCCCGGTGGCGGTCGCGGCGGTCGTGACAATCGCGGCGGACGCGGCGGTCGTGACAATGACGGCGGCGAAGAGCTGATTGAAAAGCTCGTCCACATCAATCGCGTGTCGAAAACCGTCAAGGGCGGTAAGCGCTTCGGTTTCGCGGCATTGGTCATCGTCGGTGACGGCAAGGGCCGCGCCGGTTTCGGCCACGGCAAGGCACGCGAAGTGCCCGAGGCGATCAACAAGGCAACTGCCGCTGCCAAGAAGGCAATGGTTCGCGTTCCCTTGAAGGAAGGCCGTACGCTACATCATGACGGCAAGGGTCGCTTCGGTGCCGGCAACGTCACGGTTCGCACCGCGCCCGCAGGTACCGGCATCATCGCCGGTGGCCCGATGCGCGCCGTGTTCGAATCGCTCGGTGTCGCCGACGTCGTGACCAAGTCGGTCGGTTCGTCGAACCCCTACAACATGGTCCGCGCGACGTTCGAAGCGCTGACCGACCAGACCAGCCCCAAGTCGGTGGCGCAACGCCGCGGCAAGAAGGTCGCCGATCTGCTCAAGCGTGGCGGAGCGACCGATGCGGTCGCCGAAGCCGACGCCGCAGCGGTGACGGAGTAAGACGATGGCAAAAGCAGAAAAAAAGACGATCCGTCTCCGCCAGATCGGCTCGCCGATCCGTCGGCCCGATTCGCAGCGCAAGATCCTGATCGGCCTCGGCCTCGGGAAAATGCGTCGCGAGGTCGAGCTGCAGGACACGGCCGAAATCCGCGGCATGATCAAGAAACTGCCGCATATGGTCGAAGTCATTTCCGACTGACGCCAACCCCTTCGGGGGACCCTGTTTTTCCGCGCGAACACAGCGAAAGCGAGTGCACACTATGAAACTGAACGAAATCAAGGACAACGATGGCGCCCGCAAGGGCCGGATGCGCGTCGGACGCGGCATCGGCTCGGGCAAGGGCAAGACCGCCGGTCGCGGCCAAAAGGGCGCCAAGGCGCGCTCGGGCGTCGCCATCAATGGCTTCGAGGGTGGCCAGATGCCGCTCCACATGCGTCTGCCTAAGCGCGGCTTCAACAACATCTTCGCCAAGGACTTCGCGATCGTGAACCTCGGCATGATCCAGAAGCTGGTGGATGCCAAGACGCTCGATGCCAAGGCAGTGATCGATCACGCCGCACTCAAGGCCGCGGGCGTTGCGCGCGGCGGCAAGAACGGCGTCCGTCTGCTCGCCAAGGGCGATTTTTCGGCGAAGCTCAATTTCAAGGTCAACGGCGCGTCGAAGGGCGCGCTCGAGGCGGTCGAAAAGGCCGGCGGCAAGGTCGAACTGATCGCGCCGAAGATCCTCAAGGCCGACGTCGACAAGGCTGAAAAGACCGCGGCGAAGCGCGTTGCCAAGGCCGAGGCGAAGGCCAAGAAGTCAGGCAAGTAAGGCTGACCTGCGACAGGCATGAAATGGACGAACCCCGCCCGGCCCCTTGAAGGCGGTGGCGGGGTTTTCCATTTGGCGTTAGGCGCTATGACGGGGACGGGCGAGCGGGGCGAACAAACCGACTGACCGTTCTTCGCGTGGAAACGACGCCGA
>CAYQVL010000462.1:0-1761 GCA_964420825.1 uncultured Sphingomonadaceae bacterium | reverse complement strand
CTCAAACAAAGCTGTCAGAGCGACACCAGACTACCTGGTGAATAAGACGGGCTAGATATTAGAACCTTAGGTGTTGAGTTTCGAATCAGACACTTGGATTTAGACGATTAGTCTGCCGGATTATTGGCCGTCCGCGGCTGAAGGCGGCGCACCTTGCCCTTGCATTTGCTGCTGCATCTGCATCTGAAGCAGTTGCTCCTGTGAGACATAATCGATGAGATCGATATCGAACTCCATCACCGAATCGGCCGTAATCGGGCTATCGGGTGGCGGGGTTTCGCCATAGCCGAGCGCCGGCGGCACCCAGAGCCGATATTTGCCGCCGCGACCCATCAGCTGAACGCCTTCGGTCCAGCCTGGGATGACGGCGTTGAGGTTGATCGGCACGCGTTCGCCCTGATCGAACTCCTCGCCATCGGTCAGCCGCCCGGTATAATTGACGAGCACCGCATCCGACGGACCCGGATGTTCCGCATCCTGCGGCTCTTCGAGTACGCGGTACTGCAAGCCCGATTCGGTCGTAACAACGCCGCTCTGGCCAGCATTCCAGGCAAGAAAATCGTCCGAAGAGCCATAGAGCGCCGTCGCGCGCGCCGTCGTCATCCAGGCAAAGGCAATCGCCGCAATCAACAGCACGCCGATGCCGATCCACAATTTGGGCAAGGTGCCTTTCGAGACCGGACGCAGCGGGACGGCGGTAACAGACATGGCGGGGCTCCTGGCTCGGCTCAAACAGAAAGGGCCACTCCTATGGAGCGGCCCAGCTGAAATCCAGAACAAAGTCCGGATCGTATCACAATAGCGTTTGCGCTAGCCGTCGCGCTCGGTCCGTTTGCGCTCTAGCTTGCGAGCGCGGCGAACAGCGGCAGCGCGCTCGCGAGCGCGCTTTTCCGACGGCTTTTCGTAATGACGGCGCAGTTTCATCTCGCGGTAGACGCCTTCGCGCTGCAGCTTTTTCTTGAGCGCGCGCAGCGCCTGATCGACATTGTTATCGCGAACTGAAACTTGCATGAACCTGTCAGTCTCCAATCGAACTTTCCAGCGCCGAACCAGCCCTGGTCGCGGCCGCTCAAAAATCTCTTAGCACAAAATGATTGCACCGCGAAACCGGGTTCGCAGCGCGTTCAAGGGCAGCTAGCAACGCTTCAAGCCATTTTCAAGCGAAAAAGCATGCGTGGCGGCTCTCGACATTCGGGCATTGAGGTTCGATAATTCATCACGACATCCACTGCCCGCCGTTGTCGGCCGGGTGCAGCTATGGAGAGCCCTGATGGCAACGACACTCGATCGGCGCAACGACGAACGCGAGATGAGCAACGAAGAATGGGATGCGCGGCAGGAACTGGCCGCTTGCTACCGAATCTTCGCGATGGAGGGCTGGGACGAGAATATCTTCAACCATATTACGCTCAAGGTGCCCAACGAACCCGGCACGTTCCTGATTAACCCGTTCGGCCTCCATTTTTCCGAAGTTAAGGCATCCAACCTGCTCAAGATCGATATCGACGGCAACAAGCTCGACGATGGCCAATATCCCGTCAACAAGGCTGGCTTCGTCCAGCACAGCCTGTTCCACCGCCATTTGCCCGATGCGCACTGCATCATCCATACGCATACCACCGCGACAATGGCCGTCGCGGCGCTCAAGGATGGGCTCCAACCGGTCAATTTCTATGCCTGCAATTTCATGGGCCGCATCGCCTATCACACTTTCGAAGGCGTAACGGTGCGCGAAGAAGAAGGAGAACGGCTGCTCGAACA
>CAYQVL010000461.1:0-1774 GCA_964420825.1 uncultured Sphingomonadaceae bacterium | reverse complement strand
TGTGGATGTTGAAGAAGTCGCAGAATTCGTTAGAGATTTCGCTGAAATCGGCAAGGCGATCGACGAGCCGATCCGCAACTACTCATCGGGCATGCGTTCGCGATTGGCTTTCGGGCTGAGTATGGCTATCAGGTTCCAGGTTTACGTAATCGACGAATCTCTATCGGTGGGCGATTTCAAATTCCAGGAAAAGTGCAAGGCGGAATTCGAAAAGCGTCGCGAAGAGTCCGATATCTTGCTGACTTCTCATATGCCCAACATGATCGAGCAATATTGCGATCGTGGCGGCGTGGTCCATAGGGGGCGGTTGACGATGTTCGATAGCGTGGAAGAGGCGACCGATTATTATGTGCAGGTTATCGGATGATCGCTAAGTTTCGAAATTTGCTCGAGCCGCCCGCAGGCCTCGATCCGCGTCGTGCGCGCCGGCAGCGGCGGTTCCGTGTCGTCGCCGCTGGTATCGCTATCCCGACGTTGATCGTATTCGTCTATTACGCGCTGTTGGCGCGCCCCGAATATGATACCCAAATGAAGTTCACGATCCAGGGGCTTGAGCAGCGCCAGCCCGACCTGCTCAGCGGTATCGGCATTCCGGCAATATCCCGCACGAGCAACGACGGCATGATCGTGGTCGAATTCGTCAAGTCGCCCGAGCTCGTTCAACGGTTAGAGAACGATTATGGATTCGACGCCGCTTATGGCGACTGGAGCTTCGATCCGGCCGCGCGCGTTTCGCCCGCCGCGCCGATAGAGACCAAGACCGATTTCTGGCGCGGTCAAAGCTCCGCCGGTTATGATGCCGTTTCGAACGTCATTACCGTCAATGTTCGCGCTTATACGCCCCAAGAATCGCTGCGGATCGCCGAAGGCGTGCTCGCCGAAACCGAAAACATCGTCAATTCGCTCAACAGCCGGGTCCAGAACGAAGCCGTTCGCGTCGCCGAAGAGGAAGTCGAACAGCGCCGCGAGGATTATAATACCGCTCGCCGCCGCGTAATCGCGGCGCGCGCCAGTCGGGCGACGACGGTCGAAAGCGAGGCGCAGCAGCAGATATCGCTTGTCGGTCAACTTGAGGGCCAGCTTGCGAACGCGCGTGTCGAACGCGCCGGCGCGATCGCGCAGTTCCGCGAGAGTTCGCCGCAGATTCAAGCTCTCGACGAGCGCATCGCATCGCTCGAGGCGCAGAGAACCGCGGCAATGGCGGAGATTCGCGGCGGGCCGGGGGTCAACGAAGCCTCGCGCGATGTGAGCGCGCAAACTGCCTTGCTCGATTATGAATTTGCCCAAACCGCTTATTATGCCGCGATCCAGTCGCGCCAGCAGGCGCTTGGCCAGCGCGAGAACGAGCGGCGCTATCTGGTCGCCTTCGTGCCGCCGCGCCTCCCCGAAATTTCGAATTACTGGAGCCGCTTCGCCAATGTCCTCGCGGTGGCTGTCGCCGCCGCGCTGTTGATGGCAGTGGCGATGCTCGGTTATTCGGTCGTCAAGGATCATATGGAATGACCAGCTTATCGCGTATTCCCCCGCGCTGCGGCGCTTTGTTGCTGTGTTGGCTGCTGGTTTCCTTCTCGGCGCCGGCGACCGCCCAGATCGATCGCGATACGGGTGCGAGCGCGGTCGGCGCCGGATCGGCGCCGTCGCAGGTCTTGCAGGACGACCAGCGCGGCTCGGGCCGGCAATCGACGACCTTGCGGCAGGACCAGCTCGCGGGTCGCCGTCCGTCGCCCTTCGGGTCTGAACTGTTCGCCGCCGAAAACACGGGAGCGGCCGTCGG
>CAYQVL010000460.1:0-1777 GCA_964420825.1 uncultured Sphingomonadaceae bacterium | reverse complement strand
TTTCGAAGCGGCGGTCCTCGACCGAGATCATCGCATCGCGCATGACCGTGGGGATTTCGTCATAGCTCAGCCATTGCCCGTAGCTTGGGCCCATTTCGAAGATCACCGAGCCGTCGGCGGCGCGGACGCGCACCGTCTGGCCGTTGGGCGAGGATTGCAAAGTCTCATAGTCGGGCAGCGACGACATCGCGATACCGACGGCGACGGCGAGCGCGACCAGCGCTAGCAAAGCCGCATAAAGCCCGTATTTGACGAAGCCGATAAAGACGCGCCAGACCGGCCCGCGCTCGGATGAAGCAGTTGCCGTCATGTTCCCCGCTCGTAAGCCTGATGACCCATGGTCACAAGCGCTGGATGCGCCTGAATGCCCGCTGAATCAGCTGGCTTGGGCCTCGAAATCGAGCGACAGGCTATTCATGCAATAGCGCTGGCCCGTCGGCGGCGGCCCATCGGCGAAGACATGTCCGAGATGTCCGCCGCAGCGCGCGCACAGCGCTTCGACGCGCACCATGCCATGGTTCGCATCGCGGTTTTCGCTGATCGCATCGTCGTCGATCGGCCGGAAGAAGCTCGGCCAGCCCGAGCCGCTGTCATATTTGGCGGCGCTGTCGAACAGCGGCAGACCGCAGCCGCCGCAGCGATAGAGGCCGGATTCGTGGTTGCCGTTATAGGCGCCCGAGAAGGCCGGTTCGGTTCCGGCCTCGCGCAAGACATGATATTGCTCGGGGGTCAGCCGTTCGCGCCATTCGGCGTCGGAGAGCGAGATTTTATTCATCGCGCGAATATGGCGCGGCGCGGCGTTGCTATCAAGCGCTCAGGCCGATATGCGCGTCAGCCGCGAAACGAGCGCGAGCACGCCGGGGAGCCGCGCGAGCGCAAGTCCGGGACGAGTCAACGCCGGGCGCTCGGCGAGCGCCTTGAGCAGCGAGGCGAGCGCCATCGGCCTTTGCGCGCTGCGCGCAAAACGTCGCTGATACCCTGCGGCCGCCTGAGGCCCGCCGGCAAGATAGGCGCGCGCCGCCGCCACTCCGCTCGCCAGCGCGATGCCGACCCCCTCGCCGGCGAGCGACGGGATGACCGCCGCCTGGTCGCCGATCCGAAACAGCCCGGCTTCGCCGCGTGTTGCGCGCCAGCCATAGGGAACGAGGCCGATGGCGTCGCTCGCCATTATTCCGGCCGCAGCATCGATACGCGCGCCGAGGGCGGTCGCGTCGGCGGCAAGACGCGTGAGCAACGCCTGCGGATCGCCTCCCGCCTCGGCGAGCCGCGATTTGCGCACCGCCATGCAGAGATTGGCGCTGCCGTCCTCTTGGAGCAGCAGCCCCGCATAGCCACGCGAAAAGAGATGGAGCTCGATCGTGCGCGCAAGCGTGTCCGCCAGTCCCGGCGAGGCGGCGAGGCGAAAGCGCAGCCCCATCCAGCTATCCTCGCCGCTCGCCGCCGCGGGACGGGCGAGCCCGCGCAGATCGTGTTTGCCCGTCGCCAGAAACAACGCATCACCGGCAATCTCTTCGCCGCCGGCAAGGCGCACCGCGCGCGCCGACACCGCCGCCCGTGCCGGCGTGCCGCGTTCGATAGCAGCGCCGCACCGTTCGGCCTGCTCGAGCAGCAGACTGTCGAGGCGACGGCGCGACAGGCCGACACCGCGATCGGGCAATCGCCCCGCGACCCGGCGGTTTCCCGAAAACAGCGCGACGCGGTCGATCGTATGGCCGCCGAGGCGCGCGCTGTCGATGCCGAGCCGGTCGATCGTCGCCAGTGTCCGCCAGCTTAGAAA
>CAYQVL010000459.1:0-1780 GCA_964420825.1 uncultured Sphingomonadaceae bacterium | reverse complement strand
TCGGGCAATCGAGCGGATGATTGATCAGCAGGAACTCCATCACCCCCTCGCGCGCCTTCTTGACCATCTCGGTGGTCGTGAAGATCTCCTGCCCCTCGGCGGCGGGGAGCGCGCAGCTCGCCTGCGGCTTGGGCGGGCCAGGTTTGACTTCGACGAGGCACATCCGGCAGTTACCGGCGATACTTAAGCGCTCATGGTAACAGAAACGCGGGATTTCCTTGCCCGCGAGCTCGCACGCCTGGAGCACTGTCGCGCCGTCGGGAACGTCGAGTTCGGTGCCGTCTACGGTGACCTTGGGCATTAGCGCAGACGCCTCCGCTTCAAAGGCAGGTCTAGCGAGCGACGACCGCAATTCATCGTCCCACCCCATCTGCTTCGACCGTCAGCGAAATCCCGGCGGCCTTGCGATAGAGGCCGTCGGCGAGCGCGGCGCGCAGCATTTCGCGGCTGAACTGCAATGTCTGGCCGTTCCACAGGCATTGGCCGAGCGATGGCTGAAGTGCGGCAATAATAAGGGTTTCCTCGGAAGAACCGGGCCGTGCGCGGATCAGCCGGTCGACTTGCCGGGCGCGGAGCCCGACTATACAATCGCCGAAGATGCGCGGAAATTCGGCCTGAGGATCGGCCGCCGCCGCCAATCGGGCGCTATAGGTTTCGTCGGTCATCGTTTCCGCGACCGCCGACGCGATTTCGGCGGGAGGCCCGCCGGGGAAACCGACGACATAGCGTGCTTCGGCGATATAACCCGTCAATATGACTTCGGGGATCTGCAAGCGCATGCCATCGGAACCCGTGGCAAAGCTCGTGCAGCTCTGATCGTCGATCGGCGCAAGCGTCTCGAACGCCTGGTTGCGCAGCGCGGTGCCCGGCGACGCCGCCAGAAACGCGTCGGCTGCATCGGGGCGCTCGGCAACGAGGCATGCGGCGTAGCGCGCGGCGACGAGCGCGGGGGCGACGGGCGCGGGATCGGGCGTTGCCGCCGCCTCCTGCGCGATCGCGGGCTGTGCGGCGGCGAGCCCGAGCGCAACAAGCCCGCAGGCAGCAAAACGTCTAAACATCGATTCGGTCATTCGGCGGCCTCTAATATGGTTTCACCGCCGCCGCGGCGTTCGGCGATCCGCCGTTCGAGCTCGGGGCGGAAATGGCGGATCAAGCCCTGGATCGGCCAGGCGGCGGCGTCGCCGAGGGCGCAGATGGTGTGGCCCTCGACCTGCTTGGTGACCTCGTGGAGCATGTCGATCTCGGCGATCTCGGCATCGCCCTCGCGCAGCCGTTCCATCATCCGCCACATCCAGCCGGTGCCCTCGCGGCACGGCGTGCACAGGCCGCATGACTCATGCTTGTAGAAATAGGAAATGCGGCTGCTCGCGCGGACGATATCGGTCGACTTGTCCATGACGATGGCCGCCGCCGTGCCGAGACCCGAACCCAAATCCTTGAGCCCGTCGAAGTCCATCGGCGCGTCGATGATCTCGCTGGCCGGAACCAGCGGAACCGACGAACCGCCCGGGATCACCGCGAGCAGATTGTCCCAGCCGCCGGCGATGCCGCCGGCGTGCTTTTCGATAAGTTCGCGGAACGGGATGCCCATCGCCTCTTCGACGACGCAGGGGCGCTCAACGTGTCCCGAAATCTGGAAGAGCTTGGTGCCCTCGTTCTTCTCGCGGCCGATGCCCGCGAACCAGGCGGGACCGCGCCGCAATATCGTCGGCACCACGGCGATACTCTCGACATTGTTGACCGTCGTCGGACAGCCATAGAGCCCGGCCCCCGCCGGAAA
>CAYQVL010000458.1:0-1808 GCA_964420825.1 uncultured Sphingomonadaceae bacterium | reverse complement strand
GGTTGATGTTGTTGGGGATGATCGCACGGCCGCGCGCGACCTCTTCGCGGACGAATTCAGGCGTGATGACATCGGGAATTTCCGCGCCCCAGCTTTCCCCGTCGCGGACGAAATCCTTGGCCAGTTCGCGGCCGAGATTCTCGCGCTCGGCGACATATTCCATTTCGGGGGTGATGATGCCTTTGCGGGCATAGTGCATCTGGGTGACGTTGGTGCCGGGCTTCGCCCTGAGCGGGCGCTCGATCACATTGGGGAATCGTGCAACGCCGCCGCTGCGATCGGGCCCGAGCCGGCCGTTATCTTCGGGCCTCGATTCGCGCGCGTCGTAGCTCTCGACGTCGCCGCGCGCTTCGATCCATTTGCGGCGCAGGGCAGGCAGCCCGGCCATGATGTCGGTAGCGGCATTGTCGTCGGTATAGGGGCCCGAGGTGTCGTAGACGCGCACCGGCGGCTCGCCGCCCTCAAGGCCGATCTCGCGCATCGCGACGCGGACGCCGCTGCCCGAATGCGCGGCGACGTGGATCTTCTTCGAACCGCGGATGGCGCCGGTGGTGACGCCGATTTCGGTTTTAGCGGGGATATCAGCCATGGAGGATAAGCCTTTTTGCGAGGGAAATCGAATGTCGGGAAAAATTCAGATATGGCACCAGCCGGCGGCGAGAAAACCGATGCCGATGAGCACCGCGAGCCAGCCCCACAGCCGCTCCGCGCGCGCCATCATCGGCCGCGCACAGGCCCAGAGCACGCGCGGCGCGGCGAGCAGGATCAGCCCCTCGGCGAGCGCCGCCCAGCCGATAAGGCTGACGATGACCGCGAGCCAACCGCCGCCCCAGGGGTGGATGAGGACGATGGTGATGCCGATCAGGAAGGTCAGCATCCCGGCGACGAAGCTCAGCGCCGGCGAGCGCTCGGCTTCCTGGAGCATCCGGTCGAAGCGCACCGCGCCGAGCGCCATGCCGAGCCCGGCGGCGAGCGAATAGAGCCCGAAGGCGATGGCGAGCCAGCCGGTGAGATGGGCGAAATCGGCGATGGCGCGCGCTCCTTTCCGGCGTTTCGGAGCAAAGGTCGCGGATGGAATCTCGGCCGCTCCCTCCCTCCGCCAGCGTCAACTGGATCAGGTTCTGCGGGTCGCGCGGACTTGCACCGCGCCTCTCAGCCTTAAGGGCTCCCCGGGGATGAGACGGGTTCTAGCAGCTTTGATCGCCGCGCAAAAGCCTTTGGGACCGCGCGGCTCACATCTTCAACCGGTACACCGCGATCTCGCCGATCCCCTTGAGGGGAAGCGTTTCAGGCGGATGATAGTCAGTCTCGCCGCCGATTAGCTGGTCCTCGAAGTTGATGCCGACGACGCCGGTCTCGATCACGCACGCGACATTCGCCGCAACCTCCCCGGGCGCGACCGCATAGCCTCCCTCTAGATCGAGGCTGACCCGAAGATCGGTGCATTTGACTATCCGCGAGGCGTTGGCGACGGGGAGCGCATCGGTCGGCGGGGATGTGGAGGACGTGGAAGGCCGGAACTGGATTGCCGCCCTCGCCATGACGTCGCGCGAGCGCCTAGTGAACGAACCGCGCCACCACGTCGCGATAGGAGCGGCTGACCTTCACCTTCGCGCCCGAATCGAGCACGAGGAAGCATTCGCCGTTGGTGTGCGGCTTGACCTGGCGGACGAGGTCGAGGTTGACGATCGTCGAGCGGTGGACGCGCTGGAAGGTGCGCGGATCGAGGCGGCGTTCGAGATCCTTCATCGTTTCGCGCAGGATCAGCGAATTGTCGCCGGTGTAGATGCACATGTAATCGCCTGCCG
>CAYQVL010000457.1:0-1810 GCA_964420825.1 uncultured Sphingomonadaceae bacterium | reverse complement strand
TCGCCAGCACGCCGCCGATCCGCGCGCAAAAACTGCGCTATTATGAGGACCGAAACTTTCAGGCCCGAACCGCAACGCCTCCGGACCTGATCCAAGACCACTCCGGGACTGCTCCAGCCTTATCCGCCTATCCTGACAGGCCCGAATCCCGAACGAACGATTGGGAGGGGATCGCGGCCACAGCCGATATGCGTCTCGCCGGCCATCGCGACGACGATTGCGAGACCGATGACGGCGGCCTGCAACAGCAGCGCCATCCGGGCCTTGGCGAAGACGCTAAGCCCCAGGAGACCGAGCCGGCCCCGGTCGATCCGCTGGGCCTCGATGACGAAGCCGATACCGCAGCCGACGCGCGCGCCATGCAACAGGCCCGCACAATCGTGCGCGCCCACGCGATCAACGAAGCGGCGGCGCGCGATCCGCTGCCGAGCTTTTGAGAGAGGGTACGATGAAAACACCCAAAGTCCGCCATCAGCTTTTCCTGCCATCTGATCTGAGCGAGCGCCTCGAAAAGCTCGCCGCCAAGCCGGGCGCGTCGAAATCCTCGATCCTCGGTGATGCACTGACTACCTGGCTCGACAGGCAGGCGGCGAGCGAACTCGAACAAAAATTCGCGCACCGGCTCGACCGCATGTCGATGGCCTTGGGGCGGATCGAGCGCGACGGGCATGTGCTGCTGGAATCGCTGGCGCTGTTCATTCGCTACGAGCTCGCCGTTACCGCGCCATTGCCTGAGAATGACAAAGCGGGCCGCGCGCAGGCGCGCGAGCGTTTTACCGCCTTTATCGCGCGGGTCGGCGAGACTCTGGCCAGCGGCGAACGCAGCTTCGCGTCACCGGCGCTGTCCGACACAGGAGAACAATCATGAGCGGCGAAGAAAAACTCTCCGATGCCCGCCGCCGTGCGATGCTGCGCACGGCGATGGGCCCGACCATCGCCGCCGCGCTGGCCGACGCCGCCGTCATCGAGATCATGGTCAATCCCGACGGTACGCTCCGGCTCGACAAACTTGGCGAGGGGCGGATCGACACGGGCACGATTTACGAGCCAGCGCAGGTCGAGCGGATCATCCGTCTCGTTGCGAGCCATGCTCGCAGCGAGGTCCATGCCGCATCGCCGATCGTCTCGGCCGAACTGCCGCCGCATGGCGAAGGCGCCAGCGAGCGCTTCGAGGGCGTTCTGCCCCCGGTGAGCGAAGCGCCCTGTTTTGCGATCCGCAAGCCCGCCGCCAAGATCTACACGCTCGACGATTATGTCGCAGCGGGCATTATGGACGAGCTTGCCGCGGCATCGCTGCGCGCGGGCGTCCATTACGCCAGGAATATCCTGGTTGCCGGCGGCACGTCGTCGGGCAAGACGACGTTGGCCAATGCGCTGCTTGCGGAAATGGGCGAACTCGACGAACGCGTGATTCTGATCGAGGATACGCGCGAGCTTCAATGCGCCGCGCCCGATACGGTCGCGCTCAGGACGCGTCTTGGCGCGGTGACCATCGCCGATCTCGTCCGCTCGACGCTGCGCCTGCGTCCCGACCGGATCATCGTCGGCGAGGTTCGCGGGCGCGAAGCGCTCGATATGCTCAAAGCATGGAACACCGGCCATCCGGGCGGCATCGCTACGGTTCATGCGAACAGTGCGCTGTCGGCGCTCTACCGGCTCGAACAATTGGTCGAAGAGGCCGTGGCGAGCGCGCCCAAGCGGCTGATTGCCGAAGCCATCGATCTTATCGTCTTTATCGCCGGGCGCGGCCTCGCCCGCCGCATCGAGACCATCGCGTCCGTCGATGGTGTCGCCGCCGATGGCAGTTACG
>CAYQVL010000456.1:0-1812 GCA_964420825.1 uncultured Sphingomonadaceae bacterium | reverse complement strand
AGCGTTTTCGAATTTGCCGCCGGCATGGAGCTGGGTCATGATGACCTCGGCCGCCGATACGCCCTCTTCGGTGTGGATGCCGACCGGGATGCCGCGGCCATTGTCCTCGACCGTCACCGAACCGTTGGCGTTCAACTGGATCAGGATCATGTCGCAATGGCCGGCGAGCGCCTCGTCGATCGCATTGTCCGAAACCTCGAACACCATGTGATGGAGGCCCGAGCCGTCGTCGGTATCGCCGATATACATGCCGGGGCGCTTGCGGACCGCCTCGAGCCCCTTGAGCACCTTGATCGAATCGGCGTCATAGTCGCCCATTTGCGGGGAATTTTTCAGTTCGTCTGCCATCGTTGGAATATAGGCGCTCGGGCGCGGAAAACCAAATGAATCGGGGAATTTGCCGTGGGCTGTTCAGGACATCGCGTCTTCGCTAAACATCGCAACGAAACGAACGCGGGAGCAACCACCATGCGCATCGGCCGGGCCGTCGTCCTCGCCTTCATCGCCGTCGGCGTTTCTGGCTCGCTCTCCGCGCAGCCGAGTGGCCTTTCACCGGTAATCTATGCCGATCCACCGCGCAATGCCGAGCATCCGGCGGCGATGACCGTGCTCCACATCCCTTCTGGCGACGTCGAGATCAACGGGATTGCCTACACCGCCGCCGGCGCGGGCCCGCATCCGGCAATGCTGCTGCTGCACGGCTATCCGGGCAACGAAAAGAATCTTGACCTTGCCCAGGCCGTGCGCCGCGCGGGATGGACCGTCGTCACGATCAACTATCGCGGTTCCTGGGGCAGCCCCGGCAATTTCAGCTTCGCCGGCAATCTCGACGATGCGGCGGCGGCGCTCGCCTATCTGCGCGACCCCGCCAACGCCGAAACGCTCGGCATCGATCCTGCGCGGATCGTGCTTGCCGGCCATTCGATGGGCGGCTGGGTGACCGCGATGACGGCCGAACGCGACCATGATCTCGCCGGGGCGATCCTGATATCGGCACCCAATATGGGCGCCGTCGGCCGCATCCCGCGCGATCGATTGATCGGCCTCACTTCGACGAGCATGGAATCGCTGGCCGGGGTGAGCGCGGAGAGTATGGCCGACGAATTGGCCGGCCATGCCGACGCGCTCGACTGGACGCCGGCGGCTGCGGCGCTGGCGGGAACGCCGATGCTGATCCTGAGCGCCGAGGACGGCCTTGCCCCGATGACCGACGCGCTGTCGGGGGCGGTTCGTGGCGCGGGCGGTGCCGAGGTTACCGACGTGCACGTCGACACCGATCACAGCTGGTCGGACAGCCGCATCCGTCTAGAGAGCGAAGTGATCGGCTGGCTGGCGGGGCTCAGTCGCGGCGAGTGAGACGGCCATCGGCGACGTGAAAGCGGCAAGCGGCGCCGGCTTCGGCGAATAGTGCGTCCTCGGTGCCCGTCATCCAGACCTGGCCGCCGCCGTCGTGCAGCCGCTCAAACAGCGCCGCGCGGCGCGCCGGGTCGAGATGCGCGGCGACTTCGTCGAGCAACAGGATCGGGCAGCGCCCGGTGCGCGTCGCGACGAGATCGGCATGGCCGAGGATGATCGAGAGCAGCAGCGCCTTTTGCTCGCCCGTCGAACAGGCGGCGGCGGGACGGGCTTTGGCGGCATGGGTGACGAGCAGGTCGGTCCGGTGCGGGCCGGTCAGCGAGCGGCCGCCGGCGCGGTCTTGCGGGCGCGAAGCGGCGAGGTCTTGCGCCAGATCGCCGGTCTGCCAGCCATCGAGGCCGAGCCGCGCCTTGGCGAACGGGCCTTCGGGCGCGTCGGCCATCGCCGCGTTGAGCG
>CAYQVL010000455.1:0-1817 GCA_964420825.1 uncultured Sphingomonadaceae bacterium | reverse complement strand
CTCGACCTATGACGGCCTCGCCATCGCCTGGGCGGTGGTCGAGGCGGTGCACGACGCCAATCGCTGCCGCTGTCTGTTCGCGACGCATTATCATGAGCTGACCAGGCTCGCCGAACGGCTCGACGCGCTCTCGCTTCACCATGTCCGCGCGCGCGAATGGAAGGGCGATCTGGTGCTGCTCCACGAGCTTGCCGAGGGGCCCGCCGATCGCAGCTACGGCCTTGCGGTCGCTAAGCTCGCCGGGCTTCCCCCGGCAACCGTCGCGCGCGCCAAATCGGTGCTCGCCAAGCTCGAAGCGGGCCGCGCGGCGACCGGCGGACTGGCGGCAGGGCTCGACGACCTGCCGCTATTCAGCGTCACGGTCGCGCAAAGCGGAGCCGAAAGCGCCGCCGATCCGCTGCGCGAAGCACTCGACGCCATCCATGCCGACGAACTGACCCCGCGCGAGGCGCTCAATCTTGTCTATCGGCTCAAGCGGCTGGCCGAAGAGGCCGGCGACGCCTAGATTGGCGGCATGTCGAACGTAAGGATATCCAATCGCCGCAAGATCATCGATCGCGCCGGCATTGCCGAACGGTTGCATGCGATCGCCGCCGAGGGCAGCGGCGTCTTGCGCCAGATGGCCGTTGAAACGCTGCGCGAGGCGATGGCAAGCGGCCGCGCCGAGATCGCGCGCCGCCTCGAAGCCTAGTCGTTGAACGGCTCTGCGACCACCGAGAGCTATGCCTTTCTCTATGATCAATTGTTGCGGCTGATCTATGATTTCACCGTCCAGCGGCTTTACTCGATCAGCAACCCATCCGATGCCGAGCGTCTGACGCTGATTGCCGTCGGCGGCTATGGCCGCAGCGAAATGGCGCCGTTTTCCGATCTCGATATCGGCTTTTTGACGCCCTACAAGCAAACCGGCTGGGGCGAGCAGGTGATCGAATCGATCCTCTACACGCTCTGGGATCTCGGGCTCAAGGTCGGCCATTCGAGCCGTTCGATTGACGATATGGTGCGGATGGCCAAGAGCGACCTGACGATCCGCACGGCGCTGCTCGAATCGCGCTATATCTGGGGCGACGAAGCGCTCTATGACGAGGCGGCACGGCGCTTCGGCAAGGAGATCGTCGCGGGCAGCGCGCGCGTCTTCGTGACCGAAAAACTCGCCGAGCGCGATGCCCGCCACGCGCGCATGGGCGACAGCCGCTATGTCGTCGAACCCAACATCAAGGAAGGAAAGGGCGGGCTGCGCGATCTCCATACATTGTTCTGGATCGGCAAATATATTTACAATGTTCAAAGCCTTGGCGCGCTGGTCGAACACGGGCTGCTGACCGAAGACGAGCTGCGCCAGTTTCGCAAGGCGCGCGATTTCCTGCTCGCCGTGCGCTGCCATCTGCACCTGCTCGCCGGGCGGCCAGAGGAACGATTGACCTTCGATTTCCAGACCGAGATCGCCGAACGGATGCATTATGCCGATCGCAAGGGCAAATCGATCGTCGAGCGTTTCATGCAGCATTATTTCCTCATCGCCAAACAGGTCGGCGACCTGACCGGCATCTTGCTCGCCCATCTCGACGAGCAATATGGCGCGCGCGGCCGCCGATTTGCGATGCCGACGCTGCGCCGGCGTCCGCGCAAGCTGAACGGTTTTACGCTTGATCGCGGCAGGCTCGCCGTGCCCGACGATGATTTTTTCGAAGAGGAGCCGGTGCGGCTGATCGAGATGTTCGCGCTCGCCGACCGCCACGGGCTCGAAATCCATCCCGAGGCGATGCGTCAGGCCGGGCGTGATGAACACCTTGCCGGGCCGATCCGCGACGATCGCC
>CAYQVL010000454.1:0-1818 GCA_964420825.1 uncultured Sphingomonadaceae bacterium | reverse complement strand
GTCACCGCTGGAACTCTGACCGAGGAAACGCTGCTCGACGCCAAATCGGCGAATTGGCTGGTGGCGCTCGCCGAAGCCGGAGGCGCGCTCGGTATCGCCGCCGCCGATATTTCGACGGGCCGTTTCGAGCTCTCATGCGTGCGGCCCGAGACGCTCGACGCGGAGCTGGCGCGGCTCGGCGCCGCCGAGGTGATAGCGCCCGAAGCCAGCGATTTCGCGCCCTCCGAGTCGCAGTTTTGTAATAAGGCCGATTTCAGCAGCATCGATGCCGAGCGGCGCCTGAAAGCGCTGTACGGCGTCGCAACGCTCGACGGGTTCGGGCAGTTCGAGCGCGCCGAACTGGCGGCGGCGGGAGGGCTTCTCGCTTATCTCGAAACTGCCGGACGGGGCACGGCGCCCTTCCTCCAGCCGCCCGCTCGTATCGAGGGCAGCGCGCATATGCTGATCGATGCGGCGACGCGCGAGAGTCTCGAGCTCGCCCAGGCGGTGGGCGGCGGGCGCAAGGGAAGCCTGCTCGATTGCATCGACCGCACGGTGACCGGCGGCGGAGCGCGGCTGCTTGCAAGCGATATCGGCGCGCCGCTGACCGATGCGCGCGCGATCGAGGCGCGGCTCGATCTTATCGGTCTGTTCGAAGCCGATGCCGGGATGTGCGAGATGCTGCGCGGCGCCCTGAAGGCGCTTCCCGACATCGGCCGCGCGCTCGGGCGGCTCGTCGCCGCCCGTGGCAGTCCGCGCGATCTCGGCATGTTGCGCGATGGATTGAATGAGGCGCGCGCGCTCAACGAACGGCTGGCGCGGATCGAGAGCCCGCCGGCATTGCTTGCACGTCTGCTGCCGGCGCTCACCGGCCATGGCGCTCTGACCGATCATCTCGCGCGCGCGCTCGTGCCCGATCCGCCGATCGACAGCGCCAAGGGCGGCTATATCGCGCAAGGTTATGACGCGGCGCTCGACGATCTGCGCGCGACGTCGGGCGAGGGGCGCCGGGCGATCGCTGCGCTCGAAGCGCGCTATCGCGAGGCGACCGGGATCGGCGCGCTCAAGGTCAAGCACAATAATGTACTCGGCTATCACATCGAGGTTCCCGCCAAACATGCTGACACCCTGATGGCCGCCGATTCGGGATTCACCCATCGTCAGACGCTAGCGGGGGTCGTCCGCTTCAACGCGGCCGAGCTCCATGACGAAGCGATGCGCGTGACCCAGGCCGGGGCGTACACGCTCGCCGCCGAAGCCGCGCATTTCGAGGAATTGACCGAGCGCACGCTTGCCGACCGGGAAGCGATCGCCGCAACGGCCGATGCGCTCGCCCGGCTCGACGTCGCGTCCGCGCTCGCCGAACGGGCGGCGGGCGGCGGCTGGGCCCGGCCGATCTTCGTCGATTTTCCGTGTCTCGAAATTGCCGGCGGTCGCCACCCGGTGGTCGAAGCCGCCGTGGAGGCGGCGGGCGAGCGCTTCGTCGCCAACGATTGCGGTCTTTCGCCCGACGAACGTCTGTGGCTCGTCACCGGCCCCAACATGGGCGGAAAATCGACCTTCTTGCGCCAGAATGCGCTGATCGCGGTGCTCGCTCAGGCGGGGAGCTACGTCCCGGCCGCTTCGGCGACGCTCGGTATCGTCGACAAGCTCTTCAGCCGCGTTGGGGCGTCGGACAATCTCGTGCGCGGCCGATCGACCTTCATGGTCGAGATGGTCGAGACGGCGGCAATTCTCGCCCAAGCGACGGCGAACAGCTTCGTCATCCTCGACGAGGTCGGGCGCGGCACCTCGACCTATGACGGCCTCGCCATCGCCTGGGCGGTGGTCGAGGCGGTC
>CAYQVL010000453.1:0-1818 GCA_964420825.1 uncultured Sphingomonadaceae bacterium | reverse complement strand
TCTCCTGATAGCCGGTCATCGCGGTGTTGAAGCAGACCTCGCCGACCGCCTCGCCTTCTGCGCCGAAACCCCTGCCCCAGACGCAGGTCCCGTCGGCCAGAACCAATACGCCTGTCGCCCCCCCCGTACCTACCCCCGTACCTCTGGCGGGCGCAGGCGTCGGTTTGGCGTCGGCCATGATTGGAAGTCCTGTCTGTTCGAGTCTGACGGGCGCGCAAACGGCTGTCAGCTAGGGTGCGCCGACAGCCCGGTCAATGCTGTTCAAGCGCCTTATCCCCAGCTAGGTAGGTCGGACCGATTTGCAAGCGAGAGACGGGATGATCCGCGACGATATCAAAGCCGCGCAGGTAAGCGCCATGAAGGCCGCCGACAAACCGCGCACCGCCGCGTTGCGCCTGATTCTGGCGAAGATCAAGGATCGCGACATCGAACTGCGAGTCCATGGAGACGCCAAGGACGACGACGCCATGGTCATCGAAGTGCTCCAGAAAATGGTCAAGCAGCGCCGCGAATCGATTTCGATGTATGAGAGTGGCGGGCGGCAGGATCTCGCCGACGCCGAAAAGGCCGAGGTTGCGGTGATCGACGAATTTCTGCCCGCGATGATGAGTGAAGCCGAGGCCGCTGAGGCAATCGACGCCGCGATCGCAGAAACCGGGGCGCAAGGCCCGAAGGACATGGGTAAAGTGATGGCGCTGCTCAAGGAACGCCATAGCGGCGAAATGGATATCGGCGCGGCGAGCGGAACGGTCAAAGCCCGGCTGATGGGTTGACGTAGCGGAAGTTCATCACGACATCTGCCGTTGATTGATCCAAATCAAGGAGTTCCCATGCGCGCCGCGCCACTGATCGCCACTGCCCTGAGTCTGTCGCTGCTCGCATCGTGCGGCTCGAACCCCGAACCCGATGCCACCGAAGAAGGCACGCTGAGCGACCCCGCCGATATCATCGCGCCGACCGATTTCGCCTCACTGACGCTGGGCGGCACGATTCAGGGCCCGCTCGGTCCCGAGGTCGAAACCTCGCTGGTCGCCGGCGATACCGCGATCGGCGATATCGCCAGTCGCGTCCAGTGTCCCGAATCGGTCGATCCCTGCGATCCGGAAAATGCAGCAGGCGGGACAATCTACACCTATATCTACGAAATCCGGCCTGGCTTCGACGGCCCCAATGACGAGGGCTTCGCCATGCCAGCCGAGGTCATGCCCGTCGAAAGCGCCGAGAGCTTTTCGCTGACCTTCCCCGCATACGGCTTCACCGGCGTCGCGGGCTACAATGTCGCGGAAGCGACCGAGCGGCTCGCTGCGGGGTTCAATCCGGTAATCAGTTGCGAAGACGGCAAGCTCATGTGGACATTCCCTCCCGAATCGGGCTGGAGCACGGGCGAAACGATAACCTTCTTCTGGCAATCGACGCAGCCGCCGACCGGACCGACCGGACGCTACCGCTTTGTCGGCGACGGCAGGGAGGCGATCGGTATGGGGCCGATGCCGCGCGAAGGCGGCGAATTGCCGGCGGTCTGCGACTGACGCGCGCTCGCGGCGAATTCCAAAAGCCTCGCTGCGCTTAAATGCCGCCGGCCCGATTGAATTTTGCCGCTTTCCGCGCTAAGAAATTATAATTAGCGTCATGTCGCTCAGCCCAGCCTTCCTCGACGAACTGCGTATGCGGACCATGCTGTCGGGCGTCATCGGGCGTCATACCAAGCTCCGGAAGGCCGGACGCGAATGGAAGGCATGCTGCCCCTTCCACAAGGAAAAGACGCCCTCGTTCACCGTCAACGACGAAAAGGGCTTCTACCATTGCTTCGGCTGCGGC
>CAYQVL010000452.1:0-1830 GCA_964420825.1 uncultured Sphingomonadaceae bacterium | reverse complement strand
CACCCTCGGGTGGCAATTTGCGTTCGCACATAAGCCGTGGAAGCGCCATGGAAGCAGCAGGGCGCAACCTCGGCTGTCAATCGGCACGCAATATTGATCCCCTATCGGCGTGCAATTTTGACCCCCCTTGGAAGGTGGTAATCAGGGTCTGGCCCGACGCAGCTGATTATGTAGCGGAGGCGGGACAGACCCTGATCAGGCGCGGTTCTTGAAGCGCCACGACTCGTTGCCGGTTTCGACGATCTCGCAATGATGCGTGAGGCGGTCGAGCAGAGCGGTGGTCATCTTGGCATCTCCGAAGACGGTCGGCCATTCGCCGAAGGCAAGGTTCGTCGTGACGATGATAGATGTTCGCTCATAGAGCTTGCTAATCAGGTGGAACAGCAACTGACCGCCGGCCTGCGCGAAGGGCAAATACCCCAGTTCGTCCAGCACGATGAAGTCGAGACGGGTCAGGTAGTCTGCCGTGCGCCCCTGCTTACCGCTGCGGCTCTCGGTATCGAGCCTGTTTACCAGATCGACCACGTTGAAGAAGCGGCCTCGGGTGCCGTTCCGTATCAAGGCGCGCGCGATCGCGATGGCCAGATGCGACTTTCCCGTGCCCGTGCCACCGATCAGCACGACATTGCGCTGGTCGGCCACGAACGTGCCAGTCGCAAGATCGCGCACCAATCCTTCGTTGACCGGCGTGCCGGCAAAGTCGAAGTCTTCGATATCCTTTGCAAGCGGCAGCTTTGCTACGGTGAGCTGATACTTGATTGATCGAGCCTGCTTCTCGGCGATCTCGGACTGCAAAAGATCGCCAACAATGCGGGGTGGTTCGAACTGACGCTTGATGCTGGTGGCCATGATCTCGTAATAGGCGCTGCGCATCCCGTAGAGCTTGAGAGTGCCCATCAATTCCATACCCTGGGTGCGTTCCATCGTAGTTTGCCCTCCTGAGGCTGTCGTAGCGTGCGCAATCAGCCACAGGCTCGTGGGTCAGCCGCAACGCGGTGGGGGTGAGAAGCAACGGGGGTGGTGCCGGGTCACGACTGCGCGCGAGGATGTTGATGATCACCGCAGCTGAGAAGACGCCTTGGGCAAGGGCCTCTTGGCAGGCACTCTCGACGGCTGCGATGCCATCGGCGGCAACGCAGCCCAAGATGGCCACCATCTGGCGATCACCGTCGCTGACGCCCTTGAGCTTGCGCCGCACGGCCGCCATCGCGGTTGGCAGCACCCAGTTCTGGACCGGAGCACCATTGCGCAATGCGCCGGGTTTGCGCGCCAGAACAGGCACATGGTGCCAAGGGTCGTAGACCGTCTCGTTCCTGCCAAAGCAGCGGGAATGTTCTGCGATGATCGCTCCGTCCTGCCGGATGACGATCTTCCCGGCATAGGCATGGACTTCGACGGGCCGTCCGACAGCCGTCGAGACAACGGAATACCTGTTGTTGTCGAACCGGACGAGGCAGGTCTTTGAGACGGAGGCTGAAACGGAATGGAAGCCGTCGAACGAGCCGACATAGGGCACAAGGGTCGCGCGCTCTGCCTCGAACATCTGCCAGATCATCTGATCGCTGCGCTCAGGGTGCTTGTGCGCCTTGGCATAGGCGATGCACTTGTCGAGCAGCCAGACATTCAGCTCGTCCAGGCTCCGGACCCGAAGCCTTGGGGTGAAGAACCGTTCGCGCACAAGGCCAACCTGGTTCTCGACCTGGCCTTTCTCCCAGCCCGATGCAGGCGTGCAGGGCCGTTCATTGAGGCGCCATTGGTTCAAGCCCAATGGACGGCGGCTGGACCAGATAGTGGCTGCACATCTGCAAGAAGCGCCGATTGTAGAGCCGC
>CAYQVL010000451.1:0-1832 GCA_964420825.1 uncultured Sphingomonadaceae bacterium | reverse complement strand
AGAACGGAATCGATCTCGCTGGTGTAACCGGCACCGGCCATCGCGGCCGGATCGGCAAGGTCGATGTGGTCGCGTTGCTCGACACCGCGGCGGCTCCGACACCGGTCGCGCGGTCCGTTCCGAGTGGCGGCGAAAGCGAAATCCTGCCGATGTCGTCGATGCGGCGCACGATCGCGCGGCGGCTGACCGACGCGAAACAGACGATCCCGCATTTCTACCTGCGTCGCCGAGTCCGCGCCGATCGTCTAATCGCGTTGCGCGAACGTCAGGGCAAGCCGGGCAGCGTCAACGACTATCTGGTCCGTGCCGCCGCGCTCGCCCTGTGCGAGGTGCCCGAAGTCAATATCCAGGTCCATGGCGATGCTGTTCATCGCTTCGTCCATGCCGATATCGCGGTCGCCGTGACGACGCCACGCGGACTGATCACGCCGATCGTCACCGGCGCAGACGAGCGCGATGTCGCCGGGATCGCCGCCCATCTCGGCGAGCTTGCCCAGCGCGCCCGCGCCGGCAAGCTCCGGCCCGAGGAATATCAGGGCGGCAGCTTCTCGCTATCCAATCTCGGCATGTTCGGCGTCGAGCAGTTCGATGCGATCATCAACCCGCCGCAGGGCGCGATCCTCGCGGTCGGCAAGGCGCGGCCAGAGCCGATTGACGATAGCGGTGCGATCCGCATCGTGCCGGTGATGCACCTATCGCTGAGCTGCGATCATCGCGCCATCGACGGCGCGGATGGCGGGCGTTTTCTCGAAGCGCTCTCGGCGCTGATCGAAGCGCCCGAGCGGCTCTAGTTAGCGTTTTCGTCGGCGACGGGCGGGCCGGTGCCGGAACACATCCAGCGCTAGGGCCGGTTGGCGAAAACAGCATCGCCCGATCCGCGCTCGCCGCGCGGGTGCAGCGTCGCGAACATGCCCTGGTCGAGAATCTCGCCGCTGACATGATTGTCGTTCCAATCCATGACGACGGTGCGTTTGGCGATCCGCCATTCGCCGTCGCGGCGCTCGAGGCGGTCGATATAGCGACCGCCATAATAGAAATGGTGCGGCACGCCCTCGACGCCCGACCAGTCGAACTGGGAAAAATAGCGCGAGCCGAAAATCTCCTCCACCTTGGCTCGATCGCCGTGCACCTTGTGATAGGCGAACAGATAGGATTCGGTGCAGGCGACATCGCCCTCGATTTCCATATGCACGTTCATAATCGCGTGCATCGTCACCTCGAACCAGTTCTGGATCTCGCGGATGATGAATTCGGCGAACTCGGCGGCATTGCCCGAGAACACCCCATGGTCGTCGGTCCCGTCGTCCCAGTAGACCGATCGCATCAGCCCGACATCGCACCGGTCAAGCGCCCGGCAATAGCGGGTGAGCACGTCATAAACCTTCTGCCGGGCGATCAGTTCGTCGATTTGGGCGTCGCGCTGGTTCATCACTGGTCTCTCCTGTGGATCACTGGCTGTAGGTCGGAGCCCCTTCGGGCAGGTCGGCGGGCCGCACATCGCCATAGGCGCGCATCCGCTCGCGCGTCGGCAGCGCCACGCCATATTCGGCGATCGGGACGTAATAGAAGAAGGACAATATGCGGTCGGCGAAGCGCCATGCGCCGTCTTCGCGGATATAGCGGTCGCGATAGCGCATCCCGACGACCATCGGCTGGCCATCGCGGACCACCTCGGCATGCGAGGACACGATGCCCGAGGCGGCGTCCGGATTGCCGGGGTCGAGTTCGATGAGATGGTCGTGGGTGACGTGGAAACCGAAGCCTAGTACCGCGAACCGGCCGCGATACTGGTCGCAGATCGCCTCGCGGCCGACCGCGTCCATTACGCCGTC
>CAYQVL010000450.1:0-1842 GCA_964420825.1 uncultured Sphingomonadaceae bacterium | reverse complement strand
CTCGTGCGCTCGTGATAGTCGAGCGTCAGCTCGGGCGCGATGGCAATCGAAGGCACCTCATAGCACGACACGGCGGAGCGAACGAGGATGGCGGTGCCGATCAGATAGAAGAACTGCGTTGTCTGCGAGGCTTCGGGCGGATGCCACAGCAACAGCCAGAACATCGCTATGGGCAGTGCCGAAGCGTAGAGCCAGGGGTGGCGGCGGCCCCATTTTGTGCGCGTCTGATCGGACATCTGGCCGATGATCGGATCGATAAAGGCGTCGGCAACAAGCGCGATCATGATCGCCAGGCCGACGATCTCGGCGGGCAATCCGATTACTTGATTGTAGTAGACGAGCAGGAAAGTGGCGAAGCCGTTATCCTTGATCCCATAGGCGACCGAACCGAAGCCATATGCGAGCTTGGTGCGGAAGGGCAGGCTGATGGGAGCTAGCGCCACGGCGTCAGGATTAGCTCGCCGGCGCGATCAGGTCGAGCAGGCCCGGCGTGTCGGGGTCCCAGCTATGGCGATGGCCGATCGTCATGCCGCCATCGACGAGCAGATCGGCGCCGGTGACGAAGCCGCCCTGATCCGACGTCAGATAGAGCACCGCTTGGGCGATATCTTCGGGCATTCCCGCGCGCGCGACGGGCTGCGCCTTGGGTGCGACTGCGCGGATCGTCGCGTCGACGCGCCGGGCTTGATCGGCATCGTCTCCGAACGCGCCGGCGAAGATATTGGTCATGATAAAGCCCGGGCTCACGGAATTGACGCGGATCTTGTGCTGTGCGAGCTGCGCGGCGGCGAGTTTGGATAGGTGCATGACGCCGGCCTTGGCGGTGGCATAGGCGATCGGGCCCCAGCCGGCTTCATAGGCGTTGATCGACGCGGTGTTGACGATCGCGCCGCCGCCGGCCCTTTGCATATGCGGGACGACATGGCGGATGCCGAGCGCGACCGAGCGGAGCAGCAACCGGTGCGTGAAATCCCATTCGTCGGCGGTTATTTCGTCGATCCGCGCTCGCGCGCCGGCGGCGCCCGCATTGTTGAACAGGATGTCGATGCCGCCGAAATGGTCTGCGGCGCTATCGAGCAGCGCGACAATATCGCCTTCCTCGCAGACGTCGGTTTTGTGAAAGGCGAGGCGGTTGTCATAACGCGATTCGGCAGCCATCGCGGCACCGGCTTCGCCATTGAGATCGCCGATCATCACCTGCGCGCCCTCGGCGATAAACGCGTCGACGGTCGCCCGGCCGATCCCCGATGCGCCGCCCGTAACAACGACGCGCTTGCCCTTAAATCGCATGGCTTACCTCTCCGTCAAATCGGGTTCGGCAGAAGCGCGGAGACCCGCACACCCGTTGTTGGTGAAAACTTTTTCTTGTCGTCTAGCGGATAATTGACGTAAACGTAAAGCTGTCATTCCGCGCGCCGGCGCTTCGGCTTGATACAATGGTGCGCCCGGCCCATGATCGCCGCAATAAAGGAGAGTATGATGTCCGACCTCGATTCCTTCCGCGCGGAAACGCGCGACTGGCTGGAGGCGAACTGCCCCGCCGAGATGCGCGAGCCCGTGCGCGACGAGCGCGATGTGTTCTGGGGCGGGCGCAACACCGAATTCAGAAACGACGCGCAAAAGCAATGGTTCGAGGCCTGTGCCGCCAAAGGCTATACCGTGCCCGAATGGCCGAAGGTTTATGGCGGAGCGGGTCTTTCGCCGGCCGAAGGCAAGGTGCTGCGCGAAGAAATGGCGCGGATCAAGGCGCGTCCGCCCTTGTCGAGCTTCGGCATCTGGATGCTCGGGCCGGCGTTGCTCAAATTCGGCACCGAGGAACAGAAGCGGCATTATCTCAACGAT
>CAYQVL010000449.1:0-1845 GCA_964420825.1 uncultured Sphingomonadaceae bacterium | reverse complement strand
CAAGGCGGCGGACTGCTGCGCCTCCCCGATGGATCGGCGATGCGGCTCAGCTATGCCACGCATAACGGCTATGACTATCAAAGCATCGGGGCGCTGATGCGCGAGCGCGGTTTGCTCGATCCCGGCCAGACAACCTCGCAGGGCATTCAGGCGTGGTTGCGCGCCCATCCCGAAGAGGGCCGCAGGATCATGAACGAAAATCCGCGCTATATCTTTTATGAGGAATCTTCAGGACCGGCGGCGACCGGATCGATGTCGGTCTATGTCACGCCGCGCGCGACTGTGGCCGCCGATATGCATTTCGTGCCGCGCGGCGCGCCGGTCTTTCTCGACGTCGATCACGATATCGCCGACGGGCTCTGGGTGGCGCAGGACAGCGGCGGCGCGATCACCGGCGCCAATCGCTTCGACACCTTCTGGGGCGCCGGCGACGCCGCGCACCGTGTGGCCGGCGGCATGTCGGCGCGGGGCAGCGCCTATGTGCTCGTCCCGAACGCCGCCGCCGCGCGCATAACCGGCCGGTAAGATGACGAAAAGATCGCTGACCAGGGAAGAGGCGGCGCTGTGGTCCAAGGTTGTCGAAAGCGTCGAACCGCTCGACCGGGGCGCTCGCCGCGATGCCGAGAAGTCCGGCTCTGCCGCGCCGTCACCTTCGGCTCCGCCATCGGTCGCGCTGCCCGCTCGCCGGGCGGCGCCGGGCTCTGGTCAGACGCTTGATGGAAGCTGGGATCGCAAGCTCGGCCGAGGCCGCGCGGAGCCCGATTTCACCATCGACCTTCACGGCCACGGCCTGATCGACGCCTATGACAGGCTTGATCGCGCGCTCGGCCAGGCGCTCGCCGGTGACGCGCGGATAGTGCTGTTGATCACGGGTCATGCGCCGAGCGGCGAGGGGCCCGTCCGGCGCGGCAAGATCCGCGCGGCGGTCGGCGACTGGCTCGCCGGTTCGCGCCACGCGCCGCATATCGCCGCCGTCCGCGGCGCGCATCCGCGCCATGGGGGCAGGGGCGCGCTCTATATCGTGTTGCGGCGTCGCGGCTGAACGGGCGTTTCGCTTCAACCCATCGCGCGTTTGAGAACGGCTTCGTAAATGTCGGTAAGTGTGTGCAGATCGTCGATCGCCACGGCTTCGTCGAGCTTGTGCATGGTCGCGTTGAGCAGGCCGAATTCGACGATCGGGCAGAGCCTGTGCAAATAGCGCGCATCCGAAGTCCCGCCGCTGGTCGACAGCTTGGGGTCGAGGCCCGTCACATCGCGGATCGCGGTCGTCACAATCTCGGTGAGCGGGCCGGGTTCGGTTAAAAAGGCCTCGCCCGAAATCAGCGCTTCGAACCACGCCTCGGGCGCTTCCTCGTTGACGATCGCGCGCACACGCTCGACGAGGCCGGCGCCGCTATGCTCGGTGTTGAAGCGGATACTGAGCCGCATATAGGCCTCGCCGGGGATGACATTGTGCGCGCTGTTGCCGACATCGACGGTCGTGATCTCGAGGTTCGACGCCTCGAACCAATCGGTGCCGTCATCGAGTTCCATTGCATTGAGCCGCGATCCGATCCGGATAAGCCGCGTGATCGGATTGTCGCCCTGGTGCGGGTAGGCGACGTGCGACTGGTGGCCGATCACCGTGATGAAGAGATTGACCGACCCGCGCCGCCCGATCTTGATGGTGTCGCCGAGCCGGTTTTCCGACGTCGGTTCGCCGACGAGGATCATGTCAGGGCGGATCGCCCGTTCCGCCATCCATTCCATCAGCGAAACCGTGCCGTATCTCGCCGGGCCCTCCTCGTCACCGGTGATG
The DNA here is from genome assembly GCA_964420825.1 of uncultured Sphingomonadaceae bacterium. Taxonomy (GTDB): domain Bacteria; phylum Pseudomonadota; class Alphaproteobacteria; order Sphingomonadales; family Sphingomonadaceae; genus Parasphingopyxis. The sequence goes on along the minus strand of CAYQVL010000449.1, from coordinate 47 downwards.
ATGAGGCTGAGCGTGCCCTGGTGATCGGGCATGCGCGCGGCGGCAGC
>CAYQVL010000448.1:0-1849 GCA_964420825.1 uncultured Sphingomonadaceae bacterium | reverse complement strand
TATAGGAACATGGCGATATGCATCGGCGTGTCCCTGGACGGCGCATATTTCGCTATCCAATAGCACCGATTATTCCTATCCCTGCAAACCGCTCGCCGCCGCTTTCGGAATGGCATTTCGAGCCCAGGGGCCGGGTTTGACCATGTTTCAAGAAATTGCCGATTTCATCGGTTTGCACAGCGCGGTTATCGGCATCGCGATGGCGGCGATGCTGCTGCTGGCATTCCTCGCCGAGCGCTTTCCGCCGGTCGTCATCGCCAGCGCCGGCGTCGCGGCGATGCTGCTGCTCGGGCTCGCCAAGCCCGACGACGTACTCGCGGTGTTCGGCAATTCGGCGCCGATCGCGATCGCCGCATTATTCATCGTCACCGGCGCGCTCGTCCGCACCGGAACGATCGATGCCTTAAGCGAACTGGTGATCAGGCGCGCCAAGAGCCATCCCAAAAGGGTGGTCGGCGAGGTCTTCGCGCAGACGCTCGGCGCGGCGGCGTTCATGAACAATACGCCCGTCGTCCTCGTCATGCTGCCGGTCGTCAGGCGGCTTGCGCATACGATCGGCATCGCCACGACCAAGCTGCTCATTCCGCTCTCCTACATCACCATCCTCGGCGGCACGTTGACGCTGATCGGCACGAGCACCAATTTGCTCGTCGATGGCGTGGCGCAGGACGCCGGACTCGCGCCGTTCGGTATCTTCGAGATCACCGGGGTCGGCATTGTCGCCGCGCTGAGCGGTGCGATCACGTTGCTCATTCTCGGCCCAAGGCTGCTCCCCGATCGCCCCGATCTCGAAGCGATCGAGGATGAGGGCCATTCGTGCCTCTCCGAGCTCGTGTTGCTGCCCGGCTCGCGCCTCGCCGGCTCGCAAGCCGGGACGGCGGCGGCTCTCAAGCCGCACAGGGTCAAGCTCGCCGCGATCTTCCGCGACGGCGCGGCGATGACGGGCGACCCCGCGGACGCGACCCTGGCGGCGGGCGACCGGCTCATCGTTACCGCCTCGCCGCATGAACTCGCCGCGCTCGCCGCGGGCAGCGATTTCCTCGTCGGCGTCAGCGAAGTGACGGAGAAGACCGGCCTCGCCCTGCTCAGCGACCGCGACGATGTCGCGCTGTTCGAAGCGACGCTCGGCCCGACGCATCCGGGCATCGGCAGCAGCCTTTCGGACATCGCGCTGCACTGGCCCATTCCCGCCCGCATCCTCGGAATGTCGCGCGCTCGGCATTTGCACGATACCGATTTGCAGGCGGTCCGTGTCAGGCCGGCCGACAGCCTGCTGATCGCGGCGCGCAAGGGCGATCTCAAATTTCTCCGCGACGACGAGAATCTGCTCGGCATTTCGCCATCGACGACGCGCCCCTTCCGCCGCAACAAGGCACCGATCGCGGTCGGAGTGCTGCTCGTCGCGGTCGCGCTCGCGGCGGCGAACGTCGCCCAGATCGCGATCCTCGCTATCATCGCGGTTGCGGCGCTGTTGATCACCCGCTGCATCGACCCCGAGGAGGCGTGGCAATCGATCGACGGCAATGTGCTGGTGCTGATCTTCGCGATGCTCGCGTTCGGCGCGGGGCTCGAAAGCGCGGGCAGCATCGCGATGATCGTCGAGTGGGTGACGCCGATGATACGCGTCGCGCCGTTTTTCCTGATCCTGATCGCGGTCTATGCGCTAACCTCATTCCTGACCGAACTGATCACCAACAACGCGGTGGCGGTGATCGTCACGCCGCTCGCCATCGCCCTCGCCGCGCAGCTCGGCTTCGACGCGCGGCCGCTGGTCGTCGCGGTGATGTTCGCCGCCTCGGCGAGCTTCGCGACGCCGATCGGCTATCAGACCAACACCATCGCCTATGCC
>CAYQVL010000447.1:0-1853 GCA_964420825.1 uncultured Sphingomonadaceae bacterium | reverse complement strand
TCGGGCGCGGCGAGAAGACCTCGACCTCGGACGACACCGGCGACACCGTGCTGCCCGCCAAGCGCCATGCGGCGATCTCGCCCGCCTATGCCGACAAGAGCCGGTCATGAGCGCGCGCACGACTGTCGATCTCCTGTGGATCGAGGGCCGGATCGAACGCTGGATCCGCTTCGGCCGGATCGTCCAGGAGACCATTCGAAGCCGCTCCGAAAGCACCGTCGGCTTCGAGCCGGGCAGTGTCTTTGCGTTCGTTCGCTGGTCATCGAATGACTACGGCACGATCGAAAGCCGGATCGACATCCTACGCGCTGTCGAACACGGCGAGCGCTGCTCGACCGTCCCGCATGTGACCCCTGGCGGCGAGATGCTGCTGCGCCAGTCCGGCTGGCCGAAAGTTGAGGCCGCGCTCCGCGCCATCGACCAGGTCGAGGCGCTTGGCCTCGCGCCGGAAGATGTCTGTCCCGACCATTGGCGGCACGTCCACAACCGGCTGAGCACCGGTCTCGCCCCGCGTGCCTATACCGAGCTGCGGCACGAAGCCTGGCTCAAGCGCCGCGCGGTGACGGCATGATCCGCGCTCGCAGAACGCTGCTCACAGCGGGCGCCGCACTCGCGCTGATCGGTGCGTCGGCCATCGTCCGGAGCGACCCGCTCCTTATCTGGAACGCGTCGGCCAGCGTGCCGGTCGGCCTCTATGCTGTCGCACCGATCACACGACCGGGAGTCGGCGATCTCGTCGCCGTGCGTCCCCCCGATCCGCTTGGCCGCTGGCTGGTCGAGAACGGCTATCTCGGCACCGACACACCGCTCCTGAAGCGTGTCGCCGCGTTGCCGGGAAGCGAGGTCTGCCGCCAACACACGACGATCATCATCGATGGCAACGCCACCACCGAGGCGCAGGCGCGCGACAGGCTCGGCCGACCGCTGCCGGTCTGGCGAGGTTGCCGGACGCTCCGCGACGGCGAGATTTTCCTTTTTAACGCCGACCATCCGGACAGCCTCGACGGGCGGTATTTCGGGCCGCTCGGCGCAGACACGATCATCGGCCGGGCGACGCCGCTCTGGACGCGGGAGGGCTGAGCGAATGCGCGCCCTTCCGCTTTCCGGCCGTCGCTTCATTGTCGCCGCTGCTACCGGCCTCGCGCTCACCACGATAACGTTCGTGACCGCACAGAACGCGGTCGCAGAGCCATCAGACGGGGCGCAGCCTGACCGGCGAACCGCCGTGCAAGCGACTGCGCTCGACACGTTCATCGCGGAAGCCTCGGCGCGGTTCGCCATCCCCGAGCGCTGGATCCGAGCCGTCATGCAGGCCGAAAGCGCGGGCGACCCGCGCGCGGTCAGCCGCGCCGGGGCGATGGGTCTGATGCAGATCATGCCCGGCACCTGGGCCGAGTTGCGTGCTGCCCATGGCCTCGGTTCCGACCCGTTCGACCCGCGCGACAACATCCTTGCCGGCGCCGCCTACCTTCGCGAGATGTATGACCGCTTCGGCTCGCCCGGCTTCCTCGCGGCCTACAACGCGGGACCGGCCCGATACGCCGAACACCTCGCCACCGGACGCCCGCTGCCGCGCGAGACACGGGCCTATATGGCGACGCTGGCGCCTTTGATCGGCGACTCATCCGCCGCGCCGCTGCAGGCCGAAGCGCCGGTCCCGACCGCAGACTGGCGCGCAGCGCCGCTCTTCGTCGCGCGGCTCAACCCCCGCTCGGGCCGCCGTTCCGGTGCCGATGAACCTGCAGTGGAACGACCATCACGCCGCGCCCGGAATACCGACGCGCAACCTTCAAACACCACGCAGAACGGCTTGTTCGTGCGCTCTCCATCGGAGGGATCGCGATGACGCCCCC
>CAYQVL010000446.1:0-1857 GCA_964420825.1 uncultured Sphingomonadaceae bacterium | reverse complement strand
CCATATCCGCGCCGATCGGGGATAGCTTTCGGCAAGTGCCAGCAGGTCGTCGAGCCCGCCCGACGCGTCCAGCTTCTTGTGCTTCACCAGCGCCCTATCGATCCGCGCGTCGAGCATCGCGGGCGCGAGAGCGATGGCGCGATCGTAGGCGGCGAGCGACGCTTCGGCCTCGCCGAGGTCGTCGAGCAGGCTCGCATATTCGGCGTGGAGCGCCGGGTCGGCGCCGTTGAGCCGCAGCCCGCGCTCGAACGCGAGGCGCGCCTTGCCGGGTTCGTCCTGCTTCTTGAGCACCAGCCCCGAGAGATGATAAAAGCCCGGCTGATCGGGATATTGCGCGAGCAACTCGCCCAATAGCGCCGAGGCCCGACCATAGTCGCCGCCGCCATAGGCTTGCTGCGCTTGCGCGAATTTCGCATCGACGTCGGACATCAGCTGGTCGCTCTTTTATGACGCAGTTTCGTGCTTAGCTTTAGCCGGCCCGGCGCGCCGATACCAGCCAGCCGATCGGATTGGATCCGCCGCTCATCGCGATCGTTCGCGGCGGTTCGCATGCAATTCCCGCCGCGCCGAGCCTGGCGGCCAGCGCAACGATATCGCTGTCGTCATGCACCGCCCGTTCGAGGCCCGCGAGCAGGATCGTTTCGCGCTCGATCCCGGCTTCGATCCGCGTGAGATCGCGCGCGCCCTCGCTGGCGCCGAGATCAAGAGCATAGCGCAGTGCTTCGGTAATCTCACCGACAACAGTCTGACGCGGATAAGCCGCGCCGGTAGCCGCCATGTGTTTTTCCACCGCGGCTGATCGATGACGTCCGAGATCGCGCCGCGCGGCTTTCAAAACACCCGACGCCGCGATCGCGCGAAGCGCGGCGAGCCGTTCGCGATTCTGGGTGGCGATCGGGCTCTCACGGTGATGAACGACAAAGCAATATGCGGCGTCGGCTCTGGCGACGCGCGCAATTTCAGCGATGCTCGCATCGCCGGCGTCATATTCGAAACCGAACTGGCTCGTTACCGCCCCGAATGAACCGTCCGCAAAGGGCAGCGCCGTGAGCGGCGTACCGCTCAGATAGACGATGCGCGAGTCACCGCTTGCCGGCAGAACGGCAAAATCGACACCGGTCACTTGAACGCTTGAGTTCGCGGCGCAAAGCGCGCGAGCGACGGCGCCGGCTCCGGTCGCCAGGTCCAGCAGCCTTTCGTTCTCGGGCAGCTTGCGTGCGAACTGCTTCCAGATCTCTCCGAGTCGTTCGCCCACTTGTACGGCGCCCGGCACGCAGCCGCCGACCGCGCCCACCTGCGCCCAATAACCGCTCCATGCTTGTGCTTCGTCCATAGTTGCGGAGATTAGCCGAATATCATTTCAAGCGCACCATCGCCTTCGTCGATCCTGACCGTCGAACCGTCGGCGACATCGCCGCGCAAGATTGCGTCGGCGAGCGGATCCTGCAGATATTTCTGCACCGCGCGCTTCAACGGCCGCGCGCCATAGACCGGGTCGTAGCCGACGCGGCCGAGCCACTCGCGAGCCTTGTCGGTGAGCTCGATTGTCACCTTGCGGTCGGCGAGCAGCTTCTGGACGCGCGCCACCTGGATATCGACGATCGGCGCCATATGCTCCTGGCTGAGGCGATGGAAGAGGATGATCTCGTCGAGGCGGTTGAGGAATTCGGGGCGGAAATGATTGCGCACTTGCTCCATCACCTGCGGCTCGACATCGGCGGCGGTCTGATCGTCGCCGAGCGACGACAGATATTGGCTGCCGAGATTGCTCGTCATGATGATCAGGCTGTTCGAGAAATCGACCGTTCTCCCGTGCCCGTCGGTCAGCCGGCCGTCGTCGAGCACCTGGAGCAGCAC
>CAYQVL010000445.1:0-1860 GCA_964420825.1 uncultured Sphingomonadaceae bacterium | reverse complement strand
GCTGGGTCGCGCAGTGGAACGAAATGATCTCCGATCCGCACCAGAAGATCGGCCGGCCGCGCCAGCTCTATACCGGGCCGCGGCAGCGCGATTATGTGGCGATCGACAAGCGCTGATGCTTGCCCTCCCCTGAAGGCGAGGGCTCAGTCCTTTTTGGGAAGCGTCAATACGAAGCGTGCGCCCTGCCCCGGCGCGCTGTCGACAGCGACATCCCCGCCCATCGCCCGCGCCAGCTTGCGTGCGAGGTAAAGCCCTAGCCCGCTGCCCGGTTCGCTGGCCGACAGGCGTTCGAATTTTTCGAAGATCTTGCCCTGATCGCCGGCGGTGATGCCGCGGCCCTGATCGGCGACGATGACCGCGGCGAGATCGCCCTCGGCTTCGCAGCGAATCCAGACCTGGCTGTCCTCGGGTGCGAATCGCACCGCATTGCTGACCAGATTAACGAGGATCTGAAGCACCCGCTTGTAATCGCCGCTCGCTTCGAGGGTTTCATCATCGGCCGGGCGATCGATGCGGATATTTTTGTCGGCGGCGCGCACCGAAAGCAATCCCGCAGCGCTGCGGGAGATGTCGGCAAGGTCGAGGGCGTCGGAGCGCGGCGCGAAATCGTCGCGTTCGATCGCCTGGAGATCGACAAGATCGTCGACGAGCGCGAGCAAATGCCGCCCGGCCGCGGCGATATCTCCGGCATATTCGGCATAATCGTTGCGAACCGGTCCATCGCTTTGCGACTGGATGGTTTCGGCGCTGGCGACGATCCGATCGAGCGGCCGGCGCAGCGCGCGATCGAGCTGGCGGCCGAAGGCGTCGTGCAATTCGCCCGAAGCCGGCGCGGCGTGCGCAGCCGACGGCGCATCGGCCATCCGCGGCGCGTTCACTATCGCGGTGCCGCGGAAGCCCGCGAACCGGCCATTGCCGTCGATCAGCGGAATACCCGACAGCATGACTGCACCGGCGGCCTGGTCGCGAATCATCGCTTGCTGGTGTTCGAATCGGCGATGTTCGGCCAGCGCGTTGAGGATCGGCAGCACACCGCCCTCGCCTTCGACAAAGCGATAGAGGACGGTGAGCGGTTGGCCGATAAAGCGGTCGGGATTTTCGATCGCGCCTTCGGCCTCCGGCGATAGCGCCGTCAGCCGCAAGGCCTGATCGGTTTCCCATAGCCAATCGGCTCCGGCGCGCTGAAAATCATGCTCGCGCGCTACGGATAGGCCGCCGATGGGCGGCGCGGGATCGCGCGCGACCCATCCTCCAACGGCGAGGTTGACGCCGTCGGCATCGGGCTCCGCGCGAACCCAAAGATCGAGATCGGCATCGCCGTCGGCGGCGATCACCGATCGCGAAACGAGAATTCCGAGTCGCTTGGCAAGCCGCGCGAGCGCGGCGATTTGCGGCACCGCCACGAGACCGCCCGGAGCGCCGCCAGCGCGCTCGTGGAGTTCGGCGAGCAAGGCGTCGGCGGCGATCAGCCGTCCCTGCGCATCGATTCGGCCAAAAACCGTTCCGCCGCTTGCCTGCGAGCCGGTCATCGCGCCGGTCCGCCCATGGCGCCGGAAAGCGCCGACAGCGCAGAGTAATAGCCATTGTGCGATCGCCACTGGAGCACGGCTTCGCGCGCCGCCTCGCAAGGAAGCGCATCGTAAATTTCGATCCACTGAGCCGCGAGCGTCTCGCCGGCGCCCTGATCTTCACGCGTCGCCCGCTCAAGCGTGAGCAGCAGATGCGCGGCGGCGTCACGACCGACTCCGGTCGATCGCAACAGCGCCGCATGGCGCCCGACCTGTGGATCGCACGCGATGTCGAGCGCCGCCTCGAAACCAATATCGGCGCGTCTCGCCAGAAGCGCGACATAAAGCGCCA
>CAYQVL010000444.1:0-1868 GCA_964420825.1 uncultured Sphingomonadaceae bacterium | reverse complement strand
CAGCACGTCCGAGCCACCATAGCCGAAGATATACCCGCCTTCGCCGGCAATCTGCAGAATGAAGCCCGAGCCGAAGAGCGCATGATAGCGGTCATAATTGGCCCGCGTGCGCAGATACTTCACACCCAGCGGCACACCCGCCAGATCCTGGCTGATCGAGAAGCGCTGCCCTGCTGTGGGGCGGAAATTGTTGTTCAGATTATTGAAAATGACGCTGTAGCCGAGCGTGGAAACCGTCCGCTTGCCCAGCGCTTCGCAAAGGAAGCGCCCGGCCAGCAGCGGATCGCAAACGCCGTTGGTGAAGAACAAATCGCGGTCCAGATCGATATTCTCGAACGAAATGCCATAGCGGGCCTGCATTGCCCAATATTCGGTAATCGGGAAGCCCACCCGCACGTTGAAGCCGGTGGCCACCTGCGTATAGGTCGTGTCGCGCGAGTTGTTCGCCGTGAAGCGGAACGAGCGGAAATCGCGGGTGAAAATGTCAAAGCCCAGCGCAAGATTGCGTCCGAACAGATAAGGCTCTGTAAAGCCGGCTTCGACCGAGCGCGAGAAATTGGAGATATTCGCCGAAAGCCGAAGTTCCTGCCCGCGCCCGCGGAAATTGCGCTGCCGCACCGACATCGACAGGATGAACCGCTCAAGGCTCGAAAACCCGGCCGAAACCTGAAGCTCGCCCGTCGGCCGCTCCTGAACATTGGCTTCCAATATGATCCGGTCCGGTGAAGCCCCCGGCTTCTGCTCGATTTCAAGTTGCTCCTGGAAAAAGCCAAGGCCCTTCAACCGGTCACTCGACCGCTTGACCTTGATTGAGTTGAAGGCATCGCCCTCGGTCAAGCGGAACTCGCGGCGGATGACCTCGTCCACCGTGATCGTGTTGCCATTGACCTGCACCCGCTCCACATAAACGCGCGGCGCTTCGCCGATGCGGAAGGTCACGTTCATTTCGAGCGCGTCCTTGTCCCGCTCGAACTGCGGCCGAACATCGGCAAAGGCATAGCCGAGCAAGCCGGCCGTCTCGGTCAGCGTCTCAACCGTATTCTCGATCTGCTGGGCATTGTACCAATCGCCCTTTTCCATCATCAGCAGCGACTTGAAGTCCTCTGCCTTGATGTCGCGGATTTCGGATTCCAGCTCGACAGTACCGAATTTGTAGCGCTCGCCCTCATCAAGCACATAGGTGACGATGAAGTCCTGATTGTCCGGCGCCAGTTCGGCCACCGACGACACGACACGGAAATCCGCATAGCCCTCAGTCAGGTAGAATTGCCGCATCTTCTGCTGATCATAGGCCAGCCGATCGGGATCATAAGTATCGTTCGAACTGAAGAAACGGTAGAAACGCGCCTGCTTGGTCGCCATTTCACCGCGAATCTTGCCATCCTTGAACTTGGTATTGCCCAGAATATTGATCTGCTTGACCTTGGACTTCGGCCCCTCGGTCATCTCGAAAACAACATACACCCGGTTCTGCTCAAGCTGGATGATCTTCGGCTCAACGGCAGCCGCAAAGCGGCCCGAGCGCCGGTAAAGCTCCAGAATCCGCCCGACATCGGCGCGCGTCTTGGACCGCGTGAAGATCTGGCGCGGCGCCATGCGGATTTCTTCTCGAATCTTGTCTTCCTTGACCCGCTTTGCGCCCTCGATGACAATCCGGTTGATCACCGGGTTTTCGCGCACTTCCACCGTCAGCGCGCCCTCTTCATCCCGGATGGTCGCATCGGCAAACAGTTCGGAGGCATAAAGCGCCTTCAGCGCCTCGTCGGTGCGGTTCCGGTCATAGCTGTCCCCCACCCGCAGGTTGAGATAGCTGCGCACCGTCTCCGGCTCCAGCCGCAGGGCGCGGGCGGGCAGGGGCGCGGTCAGCG
>CAYQVL010000443.1:0-1877 GCA_964420825.1 uncultured Sphingomonadaceae bacterium | reverse complement strand
TGTCCTGCGTGGCGGCGGGGGTGATGGTCATCAAAAGGGCTCCCAGAAACAACAAAAGACGCATGGCAAATCTCCTGGTCCCGCATCTAGCGGCAAGCTGCGGCTTTGTCAGCCCGATTGGCGAGCCTCGAGTTTGCGCCAGGCGAGCTCGGCGAATTCGCAGAGCAGCGGGCGGGTGTCGCGCGGATCGATGATGTCCTCGACGCCGAAATGCTCGGCGGTGCGGAAGGGCGAGCGCACCTTGTTGAGGCGATCGCGGATTTCCTCGAGCTTGGCCGCGGAATCGTCCGCGGCTTCGATTTCCGACTTATAGGCAACCTCGATTCCACCCTCGATCGGCAGCGATCCCCAGTCGCCGCTAGGCCAGGCGAAACGGTATTGAAAGCGCTCGGCGTTCGACATCGCCGAGCCGGCGATGCCATAGGCGCGGCGGACGACGACGCTGGCCCAGGGGACGGTCGCCTTGTAGATCGCGTTCATCGCGTTGACGCCGTAGCGGATCGTGCCCTCGCGCTCGGCCGCTCCGCCGATCATGAAACCAGGATTGTCGACGAGATGGACGACGGGCAAGCGAAACCGGTCGGCGAGCTTGACGAAGCGCTCGGCCTTTTCGCTGGTCTTGGCCTCCCAACTGCCGCCAAGGAAGCTCGGATCGCTGGCGAGCGCCGCGACCGGCCGGCCGTCCAATCGTGCAAAGGCGGTGATCGCGGCCTGGCCCCAGCGGCGGCCCATTTCGAAGACGCTGCCGCGATCGAACACGCTCTCGATGATCCGCCGCATCGCATAGACCTGCTTGGCGTCGCGCGGAACGATCGACAGCAGCGTTGCCTCGCGGCGATCGACAGGATCATCGCCCGCGCGGCGCTCCGCCAGTTCGCCGACCGACGACGGCAGATAGGAAAGGAAACGGCGGGCGGCGGCGAAGGCTTCGTCCTCGCTCGCGACTTCGTCATCGACAACGCCGTTGCGCGTATGGATATCCGATCCGCCGAGTTCTTCCTTGCTGAGTTCGTCGCCAAAGACCGCGGCGACCGCGGGCCCCGCCGCGAACAGCTGCGAAAGGCCGCGCACCATCACCGAATAATGGCTGGCGACGACGCGCGCCGCGCCTAACCCCGCCGTCGGCCCGAGCGCCAGCGCGACAACGGGCACGGTTTCGAGATTCTTGGCGATATGCTCCCAGCCGGGAACCATCGGGATATAGGTGTAGCCCATCGTTTCCAGCGTCTTGACCGATCCGCCGCCGCCGGTGCCGTCGATCATCCGGATCAACGGCAGCCGCAGCTCGTGCGCCATCGCTTCGCACTGGACGAACTTGCGGTGGAGCGCGGCATCGGCCGCGCCGCCGCGCACGGTGAAATCGTCGGCCGAGGCGACCACCGGGCGGCCGTTTATCTCCGCCTTGCCGAACAGGAACGGGGCGGGGGTGAGGCCGATGAGGTTGCCGTCCTCGTCGTAACCGCCCTTGCCGGCGATCTTGCCGATTTCACGGAAGGAGCCCGGATCAACCAATGCGGCAAGCCGCGCGCGCGCATCCATCTTGCCGCGTCCGTGCTGCCGCGCGACCTTGTCCGCTCCGCCCATCTGCTCGGCCAGCGCCTCGCGGCGGCGCAGTTCCTCGAGTTCCTTCGCCCAGGTCATATATCCTCCCCGGCTCGCCGGGGAGGGGGACCATGCGAAGCATGGTGGAGGGGTGATCTCGATCCGCGTTGCGGCAGACCCCTCCACCACCCTGCGGGTGGTCCCCCTCCCCAAGCAAGCTTGGGGAGGATCATTCGGCCGCCTCCACCACGCACAGCAGCGCCTCGTCCTGCACTTGCGCGCCCTCGCTGGCGTTGAGCGCGGTCACGGTCCCGTCGAACGGCGCGGTGAGCGCG
>CAYQVL010000442.1:0-1879 GCA_964420825.1 uncultured Sphingomonadaceae bacterium | reverse complement strand
CCGATCGCCGCGCCGACGTTAATCCCCATGTAGAAGATCGTATAGGCGCCGTCGCGGCGCACGTCGGTGAGCGGATAGAGCTGGCCGACGATCACCGAGATGTTGGCCTTGAGGAAGCCCGATCCGACGATGATGAAGGACAGCGCGAGCCAGAAGACGTTGATCGTCGGATCGTTCTGCCCGCCTGTACCCTCGAACGCCATCAGGAAATGGCCGCAGGTCAGCAGGACCGCGCCGAACTGCACCGCCTTGCGCTGGCCGAGATAGCGGTCGGCGAGCCAGCCCCCGAGCACCGGGGTGATGTAGACGAGGCTGACGTAGGCGCCGTAGACGATGTTCGAGGCGCTGTCGTTATAGAGCCAGTGCTGGGTCAGATAGAATATCAGCAGCGCGCGCATGCCGTAATATGAAAAACGCTCCCACATTTCGGCGAAGAAGAGGATATACAGGCCCTTGGGGTGATTGGCGAACTCAGGCCGCGGCCGAGTCACGGCATAGGCCCCCGCCATCAGGAACACGGCCAGCACGATTGACGCGATCGCTGCGATCCAGTCGGCCTCGGCCCATAACGACATTTCTTTGAAGCCCATCACTACCACCCTCTCAAAAACATGCCGGTCGAGCGCCGGCGGTTATGGCGGCGCAGACTAGCGTCGAAATCGCGTAAGGGAAGGGGCTGGCGCAATTTGCGCGGGATGCTAGGAAATGCCGCCATGTTCAATGACCTCACCACGCCGCTTTCATTCCTCGCCACTCGCCGCTCGAGCCGTCCGCGCGACCTTGTCGCGCCGGGCCCTTCGAGCACGGAACTGCGCCGGATTCTGGAGATTGCAACGCGCACGCCCGATCACGGGAAGCTTGCCCCTTGGCGGTTTATAAGCGTCGGTGGCGAGCAGCGCGGCGCGCTCTCCGAAATTCTGCAAGCCGCGTATAAAATCGACAAAGAGCAGCCCGGACGGCTGGAAATCGAAGCAATCGGGCAGTTCTCCCATCAGGCGCCCGCACTGATTGTCGTCCTCCACAGCCCCAAGGAGAGCAGCAAGATACCGCCTTGGGAGCAGGAGCTGTCGACCGGCGCGGCATGTTTCAACCTGCTCGCCGCGGCGCACGCGTGCGGTTATGCCGGCGGCTGGGTGACCGGCTGGGCGGCCTATTCGGATGCCGTCCGCGACGCATTCGGTCGGGCGCCGGAGCGGATCGCGGGATTTGTCTTCCTCGGAACGGCGGGAGCCGAACTGGAAGAGCGTCCTCGGCCCGAATTCGCGGAGGTCGCCGGCGACTGGTCGCCGCCGGCCTAGGAAATCATTGTCCCTCGGGGGTTGACGCGACACACTGTCTTAGTACACTATGGCGCAATGTCGGAATCGGAACAGCCCGTATATCTGAAGCTTCGCGACAAGATCGCGGCGGCGATTCTCGATGGCAGCTATGGCGACGGCGACCCGCTGCCCTCGGTTCGCGCCTTCGCCGCCGAGCAGGGCGCAAATCCTCTCACGGTCGCCAAGGCCTACCAGACATTTCAAAACGACGGCATCGTCATCGTCCGCCGCGGTGTCGGCATGTTCGTCGCCAATGGCGCGACCGAAAAGCTTCGTTCGCGCGAGCGCGCCGCCTTCCTCACGGAAGAATGGCCGCGCATCACGCGGCATATCAGCCGCCTCGGCCTCGATGCCGAAGATCTCCTCAAGCGCGAGAACGCCTAGCTAACGCCGTTCGACTGTTCGATGTCTGGTTGCACGCAGATAGGCTATCAAATCGGCGCGCTCGGCTGCATCGGCCATCCCGACAAACCCCATATCGGCGCCCGGCACAAGCGACTCGGGATCGGCGATGAAGCGATCGATGAGTTCGGCGGTCCAGCGCGACTCGGCACGGGCAA
>CAYQVL010000441.1:0-1880 GCA_964420825.1 uncultured Sphingomonadaceae bacterium | reverse complement strand
GCGAGGATTTCATCGCCGAGGCGGTCGCTGCCGGCGCGGTGGCGGTGGTCGCGCATCCCGAGGCCAAGGTCCAAGGCGCGGCCTGCGTCGCCGACGCCGTGCCGCGTCGCGCCTTCGCCGCGCTCGCCGCCAAATTCTTCGCGCCCTTTCCCGAAACCTGCGTTGCCGTCACCGGCACCAACGGCAAGACCTCGACGGTCGAACTGACGCGGCAGCTGTGGCGGATGGCGGGCCATCACGCCGCGTCGATCGGCACGCTTGGCGTGACGACCGCCGGCGACCAGGCGCCGACCGGATTGATGACCCCCGATATCGTCACCTTTCTTTCGAACATGGCGGGTCTCAAACGCGAAGGCGTCACCCACGTCGCCTTCGAGGCGTCGAGCCATGGTCTGTCGCAATATCGCACCGAGGGTTTGCCCGTCACCGCCGCCGCCTTCACCAATTTGAGCCGCGATCATCTCGATTATCACGAAACGATGGAGGCCTATCTCGCGGCCAAGCTCAGGCTTTTTTCCGAAGTCGTCGACGACGAAGGCGCGGCGGTCATCTGGGCCGACGATCCCGCGAGCGGCTTGGCAATCGATGCGGCCGAGACGCGCGGCCTCAAGGTGTTAACGGTGGGCATCCACGGCACGGCGATCAAGCTCGTGTCGAGGACGCCGACCCAACTCGGGCAGACGCTCGAAGTCGAAGCCGAAGGCGCGCGCACGATTGTGAAACTGCCGCTCATCGGCGCCTATCAGGCGAACAACGCGCTCGTCGCCGCCGGTCTGGTCTGGGCGACGGGGGGTGATCTCGGCGCGACGTTCGACGGTCTCAATCGCGTGCAGCCGGTGCGCGGTCGGCTCGAACGCGCGGTCATCACCAAAGCCGGGGCGCCCGTCTATGTTGATTATGCGCACACCCCCGATGCGCTCGAAGCGGCGATCGAGGCGCTGCGCTGGCATGCCAGGGGACGGTTGATCACGGTCTTTGGCGCGGGCGGCGATCGCGACACCGGCAAACGCCCGCTGATGGGCGAAGTGGCGGCGCGGCTATCGGACATCGTCATCGTTACCGACGACAATCCGCGGTCCGAAGATCCCGCTGCCATTCGCCATGCAATCCTCGAGGGCGCGCCCGGCGCCCGCGAAGTCGGCGGCCGGCGTGAGGCGATCGCGGCGGCGGTTGCCGAAGCCCAAGCCGACGATATCGTACTGCTGGCGGGCAAGGGCCATGAACAGGGGCAACAGGTCGGCGATCGGCTGCTGCCCTTCGACGACGTCGGCGTTGCGCGCGAGTGCGTCGCATGAATACGCTCTGGACCGCATCTGAAATTGCTGACGCCGTCGATGGTGAAGCGCATGGCGATTTCGCCGCATCGGGCGTGGCATTCGACAGCCGCGAAATCGGCGCAGGCGATCTCTTCATTGCGCTCAAGGGCGAAGCGACCGACGGCCATCGCTTCATCGATGGAGCGTTCGAGAACGGTGCGGCGGGCGCCATCGTCTCCGTCCCTGGCGACCATCCGCATATTCTTGTCGCCGATACGATGGATGCGCTCAACAAACTGGGCGTCCGGGGGCGTCTGCGGACCAGCGCAAGGATAATCGGTGTTACCGGTTCGGTCGGCAAGACCGGCACCAAGGAAGCGCTGTTCGCGGCGCTTGACCGCAAGCCCGGCGTCAACGCGCACCGCTCGGTCAAGAGCTACAACAACCATACCGGCGTGCCGCTCAGCCTTGCGCGAATGCCGCAGGGCAGCGACTATGGCGTCTTCGAAATGGGTATGAACCATGCAGGCGAACTTGCCGCGCTGACGCGGCTCGTCCGGCCGCACGTCGCCGTCGTCACCGTCATCGCTCCGGCGCACAGCGAGTTCTTTCGCGACGAAGCCG
>CAYQVL010000440.1:0-1885 GCA_964420825.1 uncultured Sphingomonadaceae bacterium | reverse complement strand
CCGCGAGCATCAGCGGCAGCGCGATCGCCAGGATAAGGATCGACGTCGCGACGAACCAGCCGAAGCCGGCGCCGAGAAGCGACTGGAACCAGGCGGTCATTCCGCCGCCTCCGCATATTGGACGCCATGGACCAGTTCGGCCGAACAGCGCTGCATCGTCGCGCTGGCGCGGCAGATGGCATTGGTGAGGTAGAAATCCTTGATCGGATAAGTTATTTCGCCCGCCGGTTTGCCGGCCCTGAGCTTCGGCGGCGCCCAATCGAAGCGGGTCAGCCCCTCTTCGGCGAGCGCGGGGAAATCGGCGGCGATCGCCGCGCGCAGCTGGGCAAGCGTGTCGAAGGGCAAAGTCTTGCCGAGCGCGTCGGAGAGCGCGCGGATAATCGTCCAGTCCTCGCGCGCATCGCCGGGCGGGAAGACGGCGCGCTCGCCGCGCTGAAGACGACCCTCGAGATTGACCCAGCTGCCGCTCTTTTCGGCATAGGCGGCTCCCGGAAGGATGACGTCGGCGGCGGCCGCGCCGGCTTCTCCATGATGGCCGATATAGACCTTGAACGCGCTCTCGAACGCCGCAAGATCGGCGTCGTCGGCGCCGAGCAGGAAGAGCAGTCCGGGCCCGGCCGCCGCAAGATCGGCGATGCCGCCGGGCTGCGCCCAGCCGAGCATCAGCCCGCCCATCCGCGACGCCGAAACATGGAGAACGTTGTAGCCGTTCCAATCCGCCTGTCCTGAGCCTGTCGAAGGGCGCACGAGGGCGAGGCTGTCGGCGAGCGCGAGGCTCGCGGCCTGCAAGCCGGGCAGCTTGAGTCCGCCCGCGCCGAGGATCAGCGCCGGGCGCTCGGCGTCGTTGAACGCCTTGGCGGCATGCTTGGGCAATTTGGCGGCAAGCGCGGCATCGTCGCCGAGCCACTCGACCTGATAGGTCAGATCGATCTCGGGCCCGATCGCGAAGACCTTCGCCCCCGCCTTGACCGCCTTGCGGATGCGCGTGTTGACGAGCGGCGCTTCCCAACGCGGATTGGCGCCGATCAGCAGGATCGCATCGGCGTTTTCGATACCCGCGATCGTGCTGTTGAAGTTAACCGCGGCAAGATTGGACACGTCATAGTCCATGCCGTTCTGGCGCCCCTCGATAAGCGTCGAGCCCAGCGCTGCGAGCAGCTTTTGCATCGCATAGAGCGCTTCGATCTCGACGAGATCGCCGCCGATCGCCGCGACATTGCTGCCGGCCTTTTTAGCGGCAACGGCGATCGCTTCGAACGCCTCGTTCCAGCTTGCGGGCTGCAATGCGCCGTCGCGGCGCACCCAGGGCTTGTCGAGGCGGTTGCGGTAGAGGCCGTCGACGGCGTGACGGGTCTTGTCGCTCGCCCATTCCTCGTTGACGTCCTCGTTGATGCGCGGCAGCGCGCGCAGCACTTCCCTGCCCCGGCTGTCCAAACGGATATTGGCGCCGACCGCGTCCATGACGTCGATCGACGGCGTCTTGCGCAGCTCCCAGGGGCGCGCTTCGAAGGCATAGGGCCGCGCGGTCAGCGCGCCGACCGGGCAGAGATCGACGACATTGCCCGACAGTTCGCTCTGCACGGCGTGTTCGAGATAGGTGGTGATCTCCATATTCTCCCCGCGCCCGACCGCGCCGATCTCCTCGACCCCGGCGACCTCCTGCGCGAAGCGGATGCAGCGCGTGCAATGGATACAGCGCGTCATGATCGTCTTGATCACCGGCCCCATGTATTTTTCGGTCACCGCGCGCTTGTTCATTTCGAAACGCGTATGACCCTTGCCATAGGCGATCGACTGATCCTGGAGATCGCATTCGCCGCCCTGATCGCAGATCGGGCAAGCGAGCGGATGATTGATCAGCCGGAACTCCATCACCCCTTCGCGC
>CAYQVL010000439.1:0-1886 GCA_964420825.1 uncultured Sphingomonadaceae bacterium | reverse complement strand
CTCGCCGAGACGCTCTCGAACCTCGCCACCGTGCTGCGCCAGCGCTCGCAGATGAAGCTCAAAATCAAGGCGATGTCGTCTGAATCCAAGGCGTCTGCCTATATTGTCGGCGCGCTGCCGTTCATCGTTTTCGGCCTGATCATGATGATCAACCCAGATTATATGACCGAATTTTTCATCGACGAGCGGTTAATGATCGCCGGCGGTGGCGGGCTCATCTGGATGGGCTTGGGCGTTTTCATCATGGCCAAGATGGTCAACTTCGAAATTTAGTGTGAAAGGCGAGATCAAACATGCCTGAAACTGCGGGGCCAACCGTTCTGGGAATCGACGTTGTCATGGTGGCGACGCTGCTGGCGGCCGTCGCGACCTTCGCCATGTTGCTCGCCATCTATGCGGCAACCACGGTACGCAATCCGATGGCCAAGCGCGTCAAGGCGCTGACCGCCCGGCGCGAACAGCTCAAGGCGGGCATTGTGGCGCCGACTGCACGGACGCTTCGCAAGTCGTTGACCCAGAGGAACGAAACCACCGACAGAATGCGTACGCTGCTGATGTCGCTGCGTGCGCTGCAGGATGAACAGCTCCAAAAGGCGCAGCAGAAACTCGCCCAGGCCGGTATCCGGTCGAAGGATCTGGCGATCGCGGTGATTTTCGCCCGTATGGTCCTGCCGATCGTTCTGGGAGGCGGCATGGTGCTGGCGGTCTATGTGTTCGGCTTCCTTGGAGACTGGTCGCCGATGAAGAAATTCGGCGTCGTCGCCGGCAGCCTGATACTCAGCTACAAAGCGCCCGATCTCTTCGTCCAGAACAAGATCAGTAAGCGCACAAAGGAAATCCGCAAAGGGCTTCCCGATGCGCTAGATCTTCTCGTCATCTGCGCCGAGGCCGGTCTTACCGTCGATGCGGCCTTTACCAGAGTCGCCCGCGAACTCGGCAAGGCTTATCCCGAGCTCGGCGACGAATTCGCGCTGACCGCCATCGAACTCAGCTTTCTCAACGAACGCCGCCAGGCTTTCGAAAACCTTGCCTATCGCGTCGATCTCGATGCCATACGCGGCGTTGTGACGACGATGGTGCAGACCGAGAAATACGGTACGCCGCTCGCCAGCGCGCTGCGCGTGCTTTCGGCCGAATTCCGCAATGAACGAATGATGCGCGCCGAAGAAAAGGCCGCGCGTCTTCCGGCGATTATGACGATCCCGCTCATCCTCTTCATCCTGCCGACCTTGTTCATCGTGATCCTCGGGCCGGCGGCCTGTTCGATCTCCGACAACTTCGTCAACCGCTAGCCGCCGCGGGCGGGGCCAAGCGCCTCGCCCCGGCCGCCACGGAACCCCTGCCGTTGTCCGACAGTTGATGCTGCGAACCATGGGAGCATCGCAATGGCATATTTCACCCCCGAACAGTGGCTGCTGGTGGCGCTGGCGGCGATTATCGGCCTCCTGCTGGGATTGATCCTGGCGTCGGGCGGCAAGTGGAAGCGCCGCTACCGCGAGGAACATGCCCGTTATGAAGCGCTTGAACGCGATCACGAAGCCCGCATCCGCGCCGCCAACGAACGTATCGCCGAGCTTGATCGCGGAGACCGCTCGGCAATCAGCGCGGGAACCGGAGCCGCGCTCGCCGGCGCCGCCAAAGGCAATGACGACCTATCGGCGATCCGCGGTATCCGCCCCGACGACGAGATCACGCTCAACGAGATGGGCTTCCATCGTTACAAGCACATCGCCAAGCTGTCGGCCGAGGACCAAGCCGCGATCGAAGGCCGACTCGGCGCCGAACCCGGCATGATCGCGCGCGAAAACTGGATCGAACAGGCCGAAATGCTGCGCAAGGGCGATATCGACGGCCACCGCCGCACCTATCGCGCCAGCCGAAGCTAG
>CAYQVL010000438.1:0-1894 GCA_964420825.1 uncultured Sphingomonadaceae bacterium | reverse complement strand
CGGATATTTCCAGCAGGTCGACGAGCAAATGGCGATAAACCGGTAGGTCCGGCGCCAATTCGATTGCCTTTCGGATAGCATCGAGCGCTTCGCTCGGGCGGCCAAGACGCTTGAGTGCCCGGGCAAGCAGACAGTGGCAACGATCGCTGCCGGGATCGAGCGCAATGGACTTACGCAAGGCCAGTTCGGCAAGAGCGAATTGCTGCGCCTTGATAAACAATGTCGCGAGAAAATGATGATTGCGGAGCTCGCCGGGTTCGAGCGCTACCGCTTGGCGAGCTGCATGAATGGCC
This sequence comes from uncultured Sphingomonadaceae bacterium, assembly GCA_964420825.1. Taxonomy (GTDB): domain Bacteria; phylum Pseudomonadota; class Alphaproteobacteria; order Sphingomonadales; family Sphingomonadaceae; genus Parasphingopyxis. The sequence goes on along the minus strand of CAYQVL010000438.1, from coordinate 1,601 downwards.
TCATCGAGCCTATCGGTACGATTGAATATGCTGCTCAGCATCAGGTAGTTCTGAGGGTCTTTTCCGTCCAGATCAATCGCCTTGCGAAGCGCTTCCTCGGCTTGCACGTCACGACCCGCCGCAATCAGAAACTTGGCGAGTTTGCGGCGATCATGCGACGAGCCTGGCTCGATCCGTTCAGCCGACTCGGCAAGTTCGACGGCTTCGTCAATGCGGCCCGCGGACCCCAATATCGCGCTCAACATCCGCCGGTACGTCGCTTTGGAGGGATCGAGCTCAATGGCGCGCCGCGCCGATTCTTCAGCCATTTCGCCATAGCCGCCCCGGGTAAGCGCCGCGCCGATAAAGTGGTGAGCCCTGGCCAAATGCGGCGCAAGCGATACCGCGTCACGAGCTGCGGCAATGGCTTGGTCAAACTTGCCCTCTTGCATGAAGCGCTTGCAGCGATCGATATGCGTTTGCGGTAACTGTTCGGCGAATTGCGAGGCTGACGAGTCCGTGCTCAAGCCCGTCCACAAGGCCTGCCAATCGCTTCGCAACTTATCGAAAATGTCATTCCGATCGAGGCTGTCTGAGGTCAGGTGGATATAGAGCTGCCTGAATTCGGGCTCGATTTCCCCGGTTTGGAGAAACCGGGCATCGGTATTGTGATGGTGTCGCTCCTCGGTGTCGAGAAATGCCGAAATGGCGGGGACGATATTGCCGTCGCGATCGCCGGTCGAAACGCCGAGCCGCGCGAGCGCCGAAGTCAGGACCGCCCTATGGTCGACCAGCAGGGCGTCGAAGGCGACAGGCGTACGCGGCGTACCGCGTGTTTCCAGCTCGGCGTCGAGCATATAGCTCTGCCAGAGCAAAAGAGCATGGCGCGCGCCCATGCCGTCTCTCGCCGCCAACGAGCCGGATATGTCGAGAGGGTTGCGAGTGGCGATGAGGCACAGCGGATCGGTTTCGCATCGCTCCAATGCCGCCAGCCATATCGGCAGTACGCGCGATATCCGGGGATCCTTGAGGACGAACCGCGAAGCGCCCGCGAACTCTTCGCGGATGAAGGCCTCGGCGGCGATAGTCGCACGCCGGGCGGCCGAACTCGTCTGCCAGCCATCGGGCAGGGGGCGCGGATCGAACCAGGGTCTGTCGAGCGCCGTCATCAGCCGATCGTTAATCGTAACCGCGCGCTTAGACTCCCAATGGCCGAGCTGATTGCCGTCTCCCCCTCCGATCAAATCCGCCGCCGTGCGCCAGCCGACCAGGTTTATGGCGCGAGTAAGCGCTGAGGTGCCTGATCGGTGCATACCAAGGACAAGTATTGCGGCGCGACGACCGTTCGAATGCGCAATCATCGCCGGGCCGTCGCTCTCACCATTACCGCCGTGCGATGAATAGAAGGCCGCCATGATGGCGGGCGGCAACGGGACTTCACAATCGGCGCGAGGCTAATGGAGGACAAAAGCTGCTCAATTGGCTCCGTTTTCGCCACATCGGTCGAAGAATTCCGTTTCAACCCGGCGTACCTCCGCATAGTTTTCGACAACATCCTCCAGAGGTTTAGCCCGTCTTATTCACCAGGTAGTCTGGTGTCGCTCTGACAGCTTTGTTTGAGA
>CAYQVL010000437.1:0-1900 GCA_964420825.1 uncultured Sphingomonadaceae bacterium | reverse complement strand
GGGCGCAATCGCGCTCGTTCGCCGACATTTCGGCGACGTCGATGCCGTCGATGAGGATCGACCCGCCATCGGGTTCGAGCAAACCCAATATGCATTTGAGCATGACCGATTTGCCGCTCCCCGAGCCGCCGATGATCGCCAGCGATTCGCCCGCGCGCGCCTTGAGGCTGACATCGCGCAGCACTTCGGTACCGTTGAACGACTTGCGCAGGTGGCGAAGCTCGATTTTCGGCGCGTCGCTCATCCGAACGCCGCCACGGTGATGAGCAGGTTCGAGGCGAGGATCAGCACGAAGGCAGCAACCACGGCATCGGTCGTCGCCCGGCCGACACCGGCTGCGCCGCCCGTTGTGCGCAGGCCCGAATAGCATCCCGCCAGCGCGATGAAGAAGCCGAACGCCGCCGCCTTGACCACCGACATGACGATATCGCCTTCGGTCAATATCTGCTTGGTCATGTCGAGATAGGCCGAGGGGTGGAAGCCGAGCTTTTCGATCGACAGCACATATCCGCCGAAGATGCCGATGACGTTGGCGATGGTGACGAGGATCGGCAGCGCAATAATGCTGGCGAACAGCCGTGGGACGATGAGATAGCGATAGGGATCGGTCCGCAGCGTCACCATCGCGTCGATCTGCTCGGTGACGCGCATCGTGCCGAGTTCGGCGGCCATTGCCGAGGACACGCGGCCGGCGACCATCAGTCCCGTCAGCACCGGCCCGAGCTCGCGCACCATCGCGATGACGACCACCGCGGGCACCGTCGACTGCGCGTTGAAGCGCGACCCGCCGACATAGATTTGCTGGGCGAGCGCGGCGCCGGTGAAAATCGCCGTCAGCGCGACGACCGGCAGCGAGAACCAGCCGATTTGCATGATCTGCTCGCCGAGCCGCAGCGGATAATAGGGTGGGGTCAGCGCCCGGATGAAGGTGCGCAGCGCGAACAGCGTAACCCGGCCAATCGCAGCGAAGCTGCCCAGCACCAGCCGGCCGATCGCCGCCAGCACCGTCACGATCATAGAAAAAACGCCGGTTTCACTCATATCCATTGCCGCTGATAGCGGGCGCCCAGTCCGGTAAGCAACTCATATTGCGAGACGCCCGATTGCGCCGAGGCGGCGCGCAAATCGAAATCGATCGCCAGCCAGTCGCCCTCGGCAAGATCGGGCGCTGCATCGGCGCAGACCGCGATCAGATCCATCGAAACGCGGCCGATTACGGGGCATTCGGCTTCGCCGGCAAAGGCGCGACCGCATCCCGAAAAACCGCGAAAATAACCGTCGGCATAACCGATATTGAGGATCGCCATTTGCATATCGCGGGTAGCGACGAAGGTGCCCCCATAGCCGACGCTGTCGCCCGGGCCGATGGCGCGGCGCTGAACGACCTGCGCTTCGGGAAAAACGATCTGGCGGATATGCGGCGCGAGCGCGTCGACTTGGATGCCGCCATAGAGCGACAGGCCGGGGCGCGTGAGATCGAAGGCGTACTCGGCGCCGAGTGCGACACCGGCGGAATTGGCGAGGCTCAAACGTTGCGCCGCAACCTTGCCCTTGAGCGCCGCGAGCACGTCACGCTGGCGGGCGTTCATCGGGTTTTCGGGTTCGTCTGCGCAGGCGAGATGGCTCATCAGCGTGATGATTTCGAGCCCGTCGAGCAGGCCCGCCGCGACCTCTTCAGCGCTGAGCCCGAGCCGGTTCATGCCGGTATCGACCATGACGTCGCACGGTCCTCCGGCGGCCTCGCGCCAGCGCCTGACCTGACCGGGCGTGCTCAGGCAGGGCCGCGCCGGGCTCGCCAGCGCGGCGTGCATATCGGCCTCGCGGACGCCGTGAAAGACGCTCAGCGCCAGCGTCTCGTCCCACTCGCCGAGCGCCGCCGCCTCGAGGTCGTCTCCGAGGA
>CAYQVL010000436.1:0-1901 GCA_964420825.1 uncultured Sphingomonadaceae bacterium | reverse complement strand
ACTCATATGATCCGATCAATCCACTACGTCCGATACAAGCACACGCATTTGTCCGCTTCACTTCCGCGTTGCGCTTTCAATTTTCGGTATTAAGCCAAACCAGTTCGAATTGCCAGTTACCGGCCTCGGCCCGGCTGTCGAACGCTTCGGCAAACCGTCCCTCTTCTGCCATCAAGGTCAGTACGCCAGCTTCTATTCTCGCGTCCGATTCCATCACAAGAAATCCGCCCCATCCCGAATGCGTCGCGATATAATATGCTTCGTTGCGCCCGTCGTCGCGCGGTCGCGATTGGGCAAGAAGTCCGTTGCGATCTTGAGCATATTGGATCGTCCCGCCGGGATCGATCGAATAGATGCTAAGATTGTCGGCCAATTCGTCAGGATTATAGATCAGTTTGAAGTAGCGCGTGCCTTCAACCGTCTCGGATTCGGCCTCCACGCGAGCAATCCCGCCATAGCGATATCGCCTCAGATTATCGATGAGCTCGCACTGGCTGCGCTCGACGGTCGTCAAACGTCGCATATTTATTTGATCGACCGATATGCCGGCATCGTCGGCCTCTTTGAGAAAATCTCGCTCGATCGAACCGCCGGGCAGTCCCGCCGGGCCAAATATTTCAATCTGGGCGCCGTCCGGCCCATCGGCAAACTGACCTATCCCGAGCCATGCACATTGCATGTCATCGATCTGCGAGGCGAAGAACTCGCGGGCGTCTGGCCCCTCTCTCCCGCCCCGGTTCCGCCAATATGAGTCACCAATCAGCACGATGACCAGGCCGATCCCACCGATTAGCCCGATCAAAGCTCCCCAACGAAGTAGTTTTCGCCGTCGCCGCGCGCCGACCATTTCCTCGGCGAGATGCGTTATGCTGGCGACCGGGTCCCCCTGATAGCGATAGGCACTTAGGCCCTTGAGATAGGGAGGGAGGTCTTCAAATGTGCTGTCGCCGATCAGTACGGGCAATACGCGACCTTCCGGGTTCGGCCACAGGCGTTGTACCAGTTCGAGTTCGGTCAATGTGTACCGGCCCGGCGCGAGCGAATGCCGGGAGCAGAGAAACACCATGACCTCGCTCTTGGCGATCCGTCGCTGGATGATCTTGTCGTACCCGTCGGATGGCTTCAGCTTGTCCTCATCGAAAAAGACATTATGGCCATGCTGACGGAGGCGCGCCTGGATATCCCTTGCCAATTCGCGATCCTGGCTCGCATATGACAGGAATATTTTTCCCATGGCGCACCCCCTTCCCAATCATTGGCAATGGCATATCAGCAAGCTTGGGGATTGTCTCGGCGACGTGGCTATTCGGCCAATCCCGCTCGCGAGCCCTGCCAAAACGGCGAGCTCGTCGCGAGGGCCGATAGAGAAGCGTAACCTTTCCCCTGCTGGCCGCGAAACTCCGGAGATCAATTCTAAACAGGGCTACATGTCATGGACTCGACCACCCGCCGCGCAGGCGCACTCATCGCAGCGACGCTGCTGCTTACGGTCATAACGCAAGTCATCTATGTCGCGGCGCTGAACGGCGTCGGCATCGTCGAGGGCTGGCCGCTACGATCGACGCTTTGGACCGCCGAAGTCGTCGCCTTTACCGTCATGGCTGTCGCCGCGCTTGGCGGTCTGGCGCGCGATCCTGTAAGGCCCTTCCTGTGGTCCGCGCTGGCCGTATCGGCGCTCGTGAATGCAATTCAGGCCGGCGTCGGTTTATCGCTGTTTCTGCCGCTGACCGAAGCAGGCGAAAATTTCGCGCCAGTTATGGGCGCGACCGTCGCCGGCGCGTTTCTTTTCTATTTTCTCGCCAAGTTGGTGCTCGGCCTCGCTGCGATCCTGTTGGGCTTGGAGTTGTTCCGCGAAGGATCGATCGTCGAAAAGATTGCCGGCGCGCTCTCCCTGCTTACCG
>CAYQVL010000435.1:0-1908 GCA_964420825.1 uncultured Sphingomonadaceae bacterium | reverse complement strand
GAGCGCGGGCTTTTCGAGCGCCAGGAAGCGCGTGTAATTGTTCTTCTGGTCGGCAATATCGCGCTCGACGACAACCCCGCCGAAGACCTGCGCGGCGACCGACGAACCGATCGCGGCGGCCTCGGCATCGCCAAGCTCGGCGACGCGCTTGACCGCCGTCGCGGTATCGACGGTCTCGATCTGCTCGGCGTCGCGGCAATGCGCCTCGATATAGCCCGAACATTGGAGGAAGCCCTGACGGTGGCTGTAGAGGCGCTTGATGGTCGCCGGATCGACGACAGGCCGCGGCCCCGAATGCGCCTGGACGAGGCAATGCTCGATGCGCTGCATATGCTCGCGGACGATCGCCATTTCGGTCGACAGCATGAGCCGGTGAACATCCGGGATCCGGCCGCTGGTCGAATTTTCGATCGGGATGACGGCGGTGCGATGCCCGCCCGCCTCGACGGTTTCCATGATCTCGCCAAAGGTCCGCAGGCCGAGATGATCGGCTTCGGGAAACATCGAAATCGCGGCCTGGTAGCTATAGGTGCCCGGCGATCCGAGATAGGCGATGGTGTCGGCGCTCATGGTCGCTCCTCCAGGGCTTCGATCCGGGCCTTTGCTTCATTCAGAGTTTCGAGCAGCGCCCCCGGCGCAGGCTCGTCGGCCATGGCGGCGATCAGATCAAGCCGTTTCTTGAAGATTTCGGCGGCTGCGGCGAGTTCGGCGGCGTTGGCGCTGAAGATATCGGCCCACATTTGCGGATCGGAGCCGGCAAAGGCGGCGATGGCACGAAACGAGGCTGGAAGCAGTTCGCGCGATTCGCCTTCGCCGAGTCCGGCGAGCGCGAAGGCGATCAGATGCGGAAGATGCGACCCGAGTGCGAGCAGCCTGTCATGCTCGCCCGCGTCCATTTCGATCACCGTTGCGCCGAGGCGTTCGATGAGCGCGCGGGCGGCGGCAAGCGCGGCGGCATCGGTTGCTTGCGACGGGGTCAACACAAAAGGCCGCGCGGTCAGGATGTCGGCGCCAGCGAGACCAGGGCCCGTCGAGACGCCGCCGGCAAGCGGATGGCCGGGAACGAAGCGCCCCGCATCGACACCCGATCGCGCGACCGCTTCGACGATAGCCCGCTTCGCCGAACCGGTGTCGATGACCACCGCCTCGCCGGCGGGCAAGGCGAGCAGCCGCACGGCGATATCGGCGATCCTCGACACCGGCGTACACAGAAAAATCGCATCGCAAGCGGCAAGCTGCGCGAGATCGCCGACGACGCGGCCGCGCGGATGGCGTTCGGCGACATAGGCGGCGTTGCCGGGGCTGATGTCGCTGACAAACAGGTCCGCCGTGGGAAGCGCGCGCGCCGCGCACGCCGCTATCGATCCGCCGATGAGCCCGGCGCCGACCAGTCCGATCCGTTCGAATGTCGCGGCTTTCGTCGCGCGGTGCTGGGTTTCGCGGGTTTTCATTGCGCTGCACAAAAGACGTTCCGGCGGGCAATTGCAATTTTTTCCGCCGTCGCGGGTAACCGGGGCGGCTCCCGGATCGAAACAGTGGGTCGAGAAACTATCATGGGCTTCAACGCCTATTCATGCGGCTGCCGATATAACATGTTTATAAACAATGATATACCGCCAATGACCTATAATCGGAGAACGATACTCGCGGGCGGCGCGACGGCGGCGTTCGTGCCGCTCATCGGTTGCAGCAGCAAGGCCGAGGCCAGCGGCGCATTTCCGGTCCAGCGGACCGACGCGCAATGGCGCGCACGGTTGAGCCCGGCCGCATATCGCGTGCTTCGCCAGGAAGCGACCGAGCGTCCCTATTCGAGCCCGCTCAACAACGAACATCGCCGCGGCACCTTCGTCTGCGCCGCCGACGGCAATGCGCTGTTCAGCTCGACGACCAAAGACGAGGGCGGCACCG
>CAYQVL010000434.1:0-1913 GCA_964420825.1 uncultured Sphingomonadaceae bacterium | reverse complement strand
GTGGTGGAGAACACGAATTTGCCGCTGGTGATATCGACCTGGCCGCCGCCGAAGCTCTTGGCGTAAATGCCGTCCCTGACGCGGCTCATGATTTCGAGCGGATCGTCTTCGCCCGATCGCATGAACGTATTCGTCATCCGCGGCATCGGCGCATAGGCATAGCTTTCGCGGCGGCCGTTGCCGGTCGCCGGGACGCCCATCAGCCGCGCGTTCATACGGTCCTGCATATAGCTCTTGAGGATGCCGCCCTCAACCAGCCAGATCTCCTGCGTCGGCGTGCCCTCGTCGTCGATCGACAGCGAGCCGCGTCGCTCGCCGATCGAACCGTCATCGACGACGGTAACACCGGGCACCGCGACGCGATCGCCGATACGGCCCGAAAAGGCCGAAGTGCCTTTACGGTTGAAATCGCCTTCGAGGCCATGACCGATCGCTTCGTGAAGCAGTATCCCCGGCCAGCCGGGTCCAAGTACGACGGTCATTTGTCCCGCCGGCGCGGGCACCGAACCCAGATTGACGATCGCCTGGGCGAGCGCCTCGTCGATCGCGCGGTTCCAGGCTTCGGGTTCGAACAGCCGATCGTAGAGATAGCGCCCGCCGATGCCGTAAAAGCCGGTTTCACGGCGGCCGTTCTCCTCAACGATGATCGACACGTTCAAGCGCACGAGCGGGCGAACATCGGTGCCTACGAAGCCGTCGGGGCGGACGATTTCGATAACGCTCCAGCTACCCGAAAGGCCTGCGGTGACCTGCACGACGCGAGGGTCGCGCGCGCGCGCGGCGGCGTCGATCTCTGCGCAGAGCGCAACCTTCTTGGCGAAGGGCATCAGCGTCAGCGGATCGGAGTCGGTATAGAGGCTGGCGTTGGTCGGCCGCGGCGGCGGCTGTCGCGGCTGTCTGGCCGGATCGAGCAGCCGCATCGTTTCGGCGGCGCGGCGGATCGCCGCCTCGCTGATCTCATTGGCATGCGCGAAGGCCGTCGTTTCGCCCGACACGCCGCGCAGCCCGAAGCCCGCCTCGGTGCTGTAATCGGCGGTCTTCAGGCGGCCGTCGTCGAAGGCGAAGGCCTCGCTCGCGCTATATTGGAGGAAAAGCTCGCCATCGTCGGCCTTGCCAAGCGTCTCGGCGACGAGCCTTTTGGCGCCGTCGGGGTCGAGCGCACCGGTGCGGTAGAGCAGGGCGCGCGGATCGGAGGTCAATGTCATGACGCCGATATAGCGGCGTTAGACGGTCATTACACCCTAGACGGCTTCGTTTTCACCCGGCGGGGTGAGCTGGATATCGGCCGGTCCGCCGATCAATATGAAGCGCCGGTCGCAATAGCCGCAATCGACATAGCCCGCCTCGTCGATCTCGAGCCAGACGCGCGGATGACCGAGCGCCGCGCCGCCGGGAATATCCGATGCGCCATCGCAGGCGACGCGCGACGCATTTACACGGAGGGTTTCGGGGGGCGCGATCATCGTGCGCGGCGCATAGCAAGCGGCTTTGCCCCGCGCAATCGGGATGACTGTTGCCAGGCGGGCCGATGGTGAACGGCGGCGTCCTGCCTGCCGAGGCAGCGGCGCCCCGAACCATCGGCCCGTGACGACGACGATATCGGCCGATGGTGAAAATTTGCCTGCGAAAAGGCGTTAAGGCGACATTAGCCGCCCCGCACCGTCGAGCGACGGGCTCACCGTTCGGCTTTGGAATGCCTTCGCCACCGCGTGCGAACAGGGCAGAGCCCCGAGCCGGTTTGCGCGGTCGCCGCAACGCGCTATGCGGTGGGTATGCCCCAGCCCGCGATCCATGTCGAAAATGTCACCAAGGTCTATAAGGGCGGCGTGCGCGCGCTCGACGACGTCAGCCTGTCGATCCCGGCGGGAACGATTTACGGGCTGCTCGGCCCCAATGGCGCGGGCAAGTCGACG
>CAYQVL010000433.1:0-1916 GCA_964420825.1 uncultured Sphingomonadaceae bacterium | reverse complement strand
ACTGCTCAAAGAGGTCTATTTCGCGCGCAGGAACACGCTCCTCCCGCTCAACGGCCTGCGCGTCTTCGACGCCGCCGCGCGCCACCTTTCGTTCACCCGCGCCGCCGACGAACTCGCGGTGACGCCGGCGGCGGTCGGCCAGCAGATACGCGCGCTCGAGGATACGCTCGGCGTCGTGCTCTTCCGCCGCACCCCCAAGGGGCTCGAACTGACACCCGAGGGCGAGCGCGGGCTCGATGCCTTGCGCGCCGGCTTCCTGCAATTCGAGGAAAGCGTCCAGGCGATGCGCCAGGGTCAGGCCTCGCACCGGCTGACGATTGCGGCGCCGCGCGATTTCTCGCGCTACTGGCTGCTGCCGCGGCTGGCCGCTTATGCCAAAGCCGACGGCGATCTGCGCTTCCAGTTGATCGCCGCCGACGAGCCGCTCGATTTCACCGAGGCCAATCTCGATCTGGCGATAGGGCTGACCGATGACCCCGGCGATTGCGAAGGCGTCAAGCTCGCCGAGCCCGAGGCGGTGTGGGTGGGCAAGGGCGAGCTGATCTGCTGGGAGGGCGGCAAGGCCGATCAGACGCGGCTGATCGTGGCGGACGCCGGGCTTGCGCTCGAAGCGGCGCGGTCGGGGATCGGCAAGGCGCGCGTGCCGCGGTTGCTCGCCGAAGCGGCCGGGATCGAGATCGCGGAAAGCGAGCCCGCGACCCGCACCTATTGGCTGATCGCCCCGCTTCCCCAATGGCGTCAGCAAAAGGTCAGGAAGCTTGTCGCGGCGCTGACCGGCGAATGATCGACCTTCCCGTCCTGACCAGCGAACGGCTGACGCTGCGTCCGCTCGTTCCCGATGATGCCGAAGCGATGCACGATTTCTTTTCCGACGCGCAGGCGATGACCTGGTGGTCGAGCGGGCCGCATGAAACACTCGAGGAAACGCGCGCCTATGTGAAGGAGAATGCCGGGGGCGATCGCCGAATGATCTGGGCGATCACCGACGATGGCGGCGAGGCGCTCGGTTGGGTGGTGCTGATCCCGGTGCGCGTGGGTGTTGCCGGGATCGGCTATAATCTGCGCCGCAGCTGCTGGGGCAGGGGTTATGGGCGCGAGGCGGCGAGCCGGGTCATCGATCACGGCTTTTCCGAGATGGGCCTGCGCCGAATCTATGCCGATACCGATCCCGACAATGCGGCGTCGAACGTGCTGCTGGAAAAGCTCGGTTTTTCCCGCGAAGGCTATCTGCGCGAGGAATGGGAGACGCATATCGGCGTCCGCGACAGCATCGTCTGGGGGTTGCTCAAGCGCGAGTGGGATAACGTTTAGGCGTCGATGGCCTCTTCATCCAATTTGGCCGCATTTTCCTGAATGAACGCAAAGCGGTGTTCGGGGTGTTTTCCCATCAGGCGATCGACCAGATCCGTGACGCCGGCGCGCAGTTCGTAGGTTTGGGGCAGGGTTACGCGAAGCAATGACCGCGTTTCCGGATGCATCGTCGTTTCGCGCAATTGCCGCGGGTTCATCTCGCCGAGCCCCTTGAAGCGCGCGACATCGACCTTCTTGCCTTTGAAGACGCCTGTCTCGACGGCTGTGCGTTCGGCTTCGTCCTGCGCGTAGATGCTCTTGCCGCCCGCGGTGAGGCGGTAAAGGGGCGGCTGGGCAAGATAGAGATGGCCGGCTTTGACGATCTCGGCCATCTCCTGGAAGAAGAAGGTCATCAGCAGCGTCGCGATATGCGCGCCGTCGACATCGGCGTCGGTCATGATGACTACGCGGTCGTAACGTAGCTGATCGGCGTCGCAATCCTTGCGCACCCCGCAGCCGAGCGCGAGGATCAGGTCCGCTATCTCGCTGTTGGCGCGGATCTTGTCCGCGCTGGCGCTGGCGACGTTGAGGATCTTGCCGCGGATCGGCAGGATCGCCTGCGTCTT
>CAYQVL010000432.1:0-1938 GCA_964420825.1 uncultured Sphingomonadaceae bacterium | reverse complement strand
GATCCGGCCGATCTCGGCGACGGTATCGCAGCGATGCTCGGCCATGACGGCCCGGTTATGGTCGATTGCCGCGTCGCCAAGCTCGCCAACTGCTTACCGATGATTCCTTCGGGCGCCGCGCATACCGAAATGATCCTCCAAGCCAACGAGGTGTCGGGCGAGATGGACGACGAAGCCAAGGCGCTGGTGTGATGAAAATGCACGCCGAAACCGCCGAGCGCCATACGCTCTCGATCCTCGTCGACAACGAACCGGGCATCCTCGCGCGGATCGCAGGCATGTTCACCGCGCGCGGCTACAATATCGAGAGCCTGACGGTGACCGATGTCAGCGAAGACGAGGCCGTCAGCCGGATCACGATCGTCACCAGCGGCTCGCCGCACGTAATCGAGCAGATCATCGCGCAAACCGAACGCCAGGTGCCCGTGCACAAGGTTACCGACCTCACCGCGCTCGGTCCGCATGTCGAACGCGACATGGCGCTGGTCAAAGTCGCCGGGACCGGCGAGCATCGCATCGAAGCGCTGCGCCTCGCCGACGTCTACCGCGCCCGCGTCGTCGATGCGACGACGTCGAGTTTCGTTTTTGAAGTCACCGGAACGAGCGAAAAGGTTGACATGTTCATCGATCTGATGCGCGAGGTCGGGCTCGTCGAAGTCGCGCGCACGGGCGTCGTCGCTATCGGCCGGGGCAAGGAAGCGGGCTAATGCGTGAAATTATCAGCATAACGGCGATCATCGTCGCCTTTCTCTATTTTGTCGCCTTTGGCGCCACCGCCTTCATGGCGCTCGATTCGCAAATTCATTGGGCGCTGGCCTTCATCGCGTTGACGGCGACCATCTTGCTGAGGCTTTGGCCGCTGTTACCCGTTTTTGCCTATATCGGCGCGCACAATGTACTGGGCTGGCCGTGGTGGCTGGCGCTGCTGCTCGCGCTGCCGATCAGCCTCTATATCGTTTCGCATTACTGGACGCGGGCAACCGATTTCTTCCGCCGTCCGCTAAACAAACAGGGAGCCTGAACCCATGCGCGTCTATTATGATGCCGATGCCGACCTTGGCCTGATTTCCGACAAGAAAATCGCGATCATCGGCTACGGCAGTCAGGGCCACGCCCATGCGCAGAATTTGAGCGACAGCGGCGTTACGGACGTAGTCGTCGCCCTGCGCGAAGGATCGGCAACGGCCAAAAAGGCCGAGGATGCCGGCTTTACGGTGATGAGCAACGCTGACGCCGCCAAATGGGCGGACATCATCATGATGCTGGCGCCCGACGAACATCAGGCGGGCATCTATGCGAACGAGCTCGCCGACAATCTGAAGGAGGGCGCCGCGCTCGCCTTCGCGCATGGCCTCAACATCCATTTCGGGCTGATCGAGCCGCGCGCCGATATCGACGTATTCATGGTCGCGCCCAAGGGGCCGGGCCACACCGTGCGCGCCGAATATCAGCGCGGCGCCGGCGTTCCCGCGCTGCGCCGCAAAGAGCGGCACCACCCTCGCGTTGCAATGGGACCAGGCCCCAGAATGGGACGTAGTCGGCTACGAAGTGCACTACCAGCAACAGGGCGGGGGACAAAGCGGCGCGCCTCCTGTCTCGGGCCAGGGCAACACCTATATCGAGATCCCAAGCTTGAACACGGGCTCCTGGTATGATTTGTGGGTGAAGGCAATTGACTACTCGAACAACAAGAGCGATAACTCAGCAACGGTCTCATGCCGGGTGCTGGCCCCCACCGACACGACTATCCCCTTGCTCGACCTCCAGGCGCCGGCCCCCAGCGGCACCTACAGCACCACCCTGAATGCAGTGACGTTCTCGGGCACGGCGCAAGACTCGGGCAGCAACCTGAGCCGCGTCAAGGTGTACAATGCCACCACGGGCGGCGATCCGTCCTGGGACTATAGTCTCAGTGGCAGCTCGCACAGTTTCCACGTC
>CAYQVL010000431.1:0-1954 GCA_964420825.1 uncultured Sphingomonadaceae bacterium | reverse complement strand
GCTCGAAGCCCTCGACGTCCCAGTCGAGACCGGGGCTGAGCACGGTCATCGCGCCGCTCGCGATGTCGAATTCGACGAGCCGGCGATGGTCGCTGCCGCGGTTCGAGATAGCGACGATACTCCGCCCGCCGCGCGCGAAATGGGCGCTCTCGTCGAGCACGGGCTCGTCGCTGGCGGCAAAGCGTGCCGCCTCGCCGCTCGCCATATCGAGAATATAGAGCTCGCTCTCGCGGTTCGAGATATAGCGTTCGAGCAGCACCTTCGATCCACCGGGGGATATATCGGCCGGGCTGATCGTGCCCTCGTGCGTATAGATCGTCCGGCGGCTTTGCGGGTCGGCCGGATCGGCGGCGAGGATTTGGTAGCTCGCCGAATTCTGCCCGGCGCGCGACCAGACCATCATCGCGCCGTCATCCGAAAACACCATCGAGCCGTTGCGCGTGACGGGCTCGGTCAGCCGCACCGGCTCGCCGCTCAGCCCCATCGCCTCGAGCTGGAACCACTCGTCGCCGCCGGTGTCGCGCATCAGCACGAAGGCGTCATGGCCCGGAATCGTCTGCGCTGCCTGAACGGGTTCGGCGAAGAAAGTGAGCTGTCCGCGCGCGCCCAGCGGCGCGGTCAGCCGGTGGATCTGGTCGGTCGCGCCGAAGCGCGTCGTGATCAGCATCGATCCGTCGGCGAGCCAGTCCTCGAAGGTTGCGCTGCGATAATTCTGGTAGCGCTGGACCGCGGCCTCGATATCGGCGGGGATGTCGGGGACGTTTTGCAGCGTCGCCGTCCCGACCGTGCGTTCGGCGACGGGTTGAGCGGCAAGCGGCGCGGCGAAGAGGGCGAGAGCGAGAAGGGCGAGGTGGCGCATGGGAACTCCCGGTCGGATGAATCGGTGGGCGACTATGACGCGGACGGCGCGGCGAGGGAAGGGGTGCATATTTCCCTCTCCCAAAGGGAGAGGGTTGTGCAGGCTTGGCGAGGAACGAGCCTAGCCGGAGCTGGGTGAGGGGTTCTGCCGTCCCGATGGCGCACAACCCCTCATCCAACTTCGCCTAAGCGGCATTGCCGCCAAGGCTCCATATCCTTCTCCCCATGGGAGAAGGGCCGCCGAGGAAAATACCGCTGCTCGCGAATCGATTGCGCATCGCCGCGCTTCCTCCCTAAAAGACGCCACACAAAACGGGGGAGCCAGATGGCCAGCGCAGCACCGGCGGCCGACTATCAGCCGAGCAATAAGGAAATCCGCCTCGTCATTGCCGCCTCGTCGGTCGGCACGGTTTTCGAATGGTATGATTTCTTCATCTACGTCACCGTCGCCGCCTTTATCGGCGCGGCCTTCTTTCCCAATGACAATGAAACGCTGCGGTTGCTCGCGACGCTCGCCGGCTTCGCCGTCGGCTTCGGCTTTCGCCCGCTTGGCGCAATCCTGTTCGGTTATCTCGGCGACCGGCTAGGGCGCAAATACACCTTTCTCATAACCATTACCTTGATGGGGCTGGCGACGGCGGCGATCGGTTTCCTGCCTTCGGCGGCGTCGATCGGCATCGCCGCGCCCGTGATCCTCATTTTGATGCGGATATTGCAGGGGCTTGCGCTCGGCGGCGAATATGGCGGAGCGGCGATCTACGTCGCCGAGCACGCGCCAGACGGCAAGCGCGGCTTCTATACGAGTTTCATCCAGGCGAGCGTCGTCGGCGGTTTCGTGCTCTCGCTGATCGTGGTGCTGTCGACGCAGGCGGTGCTCGGGCCCGATGCCTGGGGCGCCTGGGGCTGGCGCTTCCCCTTCGTCTTCTCGCTGCTGCTCCTCGCGGTGTCGCTGTGGATGCGTTTGAAGCTCAACGAAAGCCCGGTGTTCAAGCGCATGAAGGCCAAGGGCGAACTCGCCAAGAATCCGCTCAAGGAGAGCTTCACCTATCCAGGCAACAAGCGGCGCATATTCGTCGCGCTGTTCGGCATCGCCGCC
>CAYQVL010000430.1:0-1956 GCA_964420825.1 uncultured Sphingomonadaceae bacterium | reverse complement strand
AGACGGCGTTGGCGATATCGCCGACGACCTCGATCTGCGGGAAATAAACCGGATCGACCTCGGCCGAATTGCAGCTCATATGGATGACCTCGGTACCGCCGCGCTCCATGAAGAAGGGCGGTTTTTCGATTACATCATGGCCGATATTGACGATCAGATCGGCCGCGCCGATCGCGCGGTGGACAAAATCGCCCGCCGATAGCGCCGCGCATCCGAGATAGCATTCATGGGTTTCGTCGATGACGCCCTTGCCGAGCTGGGTGGTGACGAAGGGAATACCGGTCTGATCGACGAACTGGGTCAGCATCCGGCTGGTCATCGTCCGGTTGGCGCCGCCGCCGATGACGAGAACGGGCGAGCGCGCCGCTTCGATTCTCTTGCGCGCGCCATGGATCGCCTTGCCCTCGGCGATCGGCCTGCGCGAAAGGCTCGCCGGGATAGGCGTCGAGTTGCTGTGCTCTTCGGCAATGTCTTCGGGGAATTCGAGATGAACCGCGCCCGGCTTCTCGCACTGCGCGATGCGGAAGGCTTCGCGGACACGCGACGGGATATTATCGGCCGATGCGAGCTGATGGGTGTATTTGGTGACCGGACCCATCATGTCGACGACATCGAGAATCTGGAAACGCCCTTGTTTCGAACTCTTGATCGGCTTTTGTCCGGTGATCATCAGGAACGGCATGCCGCCGAGATTGGCATAGGCGGCGGCGGTGACCAAATTGGTCGCGCCGGGGCCCAGTGTCGCGAGGCATACGCCGGTCTTGCCGGTATGCCGGCCGTAGGTCGCCGCCATGAATCCCGCGCCCTGTTCGTGGCGAGTCAGGATGAGCTTGATTTTCGAGCGCGAAAGACTGTCGAGAAAATCGAGATTTTCCTCGCCGGGAACGCCGAAGACATATTCGACGCCTTCTTCCTCGAGGCATTGGACGAAGAGATCGGAAGCCTTGGTCATCGCGCTGTTCCCCTGTGTGACGGCTCGACTGCGACCGTTTTCTTTGAACCTTACACAGCGTCGCGCGGCGCGTCACCCATTCAGTAGCCGCGGCCGGGATCGGCGACACCGATCATCGGCTCGCCGACCTTGTAGTGTTCGAGATTTTCAAGAAAGCGGCTGGCGGCGCGTTCGAAAAGCCGCGTCTGCGCGCGTCCCGACATGTGCATCGAGATCAGCGCATTGGGCGCGCGCCACAGCGGATCGTCGGCGGACAGCGGTTCGGGATCGACGGTGTCGAGAAACGCGCCGGCGATGGATTTGGCTTCGAGCGCGATCTTGAGCGCCGCCTGATCGATGAGCGAGCCGCGCGCGATGTTGACGAGGATCGCATCGCTTTTCATCGCTGCGAGTTCTTCGGCGCCGATCATATGCTGCGTTTCCGACGTCGCCGGGGCGGCGAGAACAACCCAGTCGAATTCGCCGAGCCGCGCTTGCCAATCGTCGGGTCCGATGATCGCCGGGTCGCTGTCGGGTGAGCGGCGAACGGCGGTGACCTCCATGTAGAAACCCGACAGCATCTGCGCGATGCGCTGGCCGATCGCGCCATAGCCGATGATCAGCACCTTGCTGTCGAAGAGTTCGCGCTTGCCCGGTGCATCGTCGGGCCAATGCCGTCGATCGTGGAACCGGACGATCTCGTCGAGCCGCTTGGCCATCGTCAGCATTCCCGCCACGGCATATTCGGCGACGGGTACGGCATTGAGGCCGACGCCGTTGGTGATCGTCGTGCCGCGCGCCGCAAGCGCATCGAGAGGGAAACCGTCGAGCCCGGCATAGACGGTGTTGAGCCAATTGAGCCGCTCGCCGCTCGCCATGATTGTGGCCATCGCGCTCTTGTCGTACATGTCGAACCAGCCGATTTCGGCATCCTTGGCGGCCTCGCGCGCTTGGTCGACGGTCATCCACCAAGTGACATCGACGCCGTCGAGCCGGTCTTCGATCAGCGGGCGGACGAGACCGAC
>CAYQVL010000429.1:0-1965 GCA_964420825.1 uncultured Sphingomonadaceae bacterium | reverse complement strand
CGGATCGGGCGTGACCTGGCACGCCCGGGCCGGGCTGGCGCCCGGTCTGCGGTCGCCGCGCGTCTTCGCGCGGCGGCTCTGTGGTTTCGGCCTCCCTGGAACGCGGGAGGCGGGCGGCGCTCCCGGCTAGGCCCGCCCGCGGCCGGCGGCAACCCGCGCGGCTGCGCCGCGCGGGTGCTTCGCTCGCGCTTCGCCCTTTCAGGTGCCGCCGCCCGCTTCTGGCGGGCCTTCTTGCCTTCGCTGTTGCCGCCCACCCCCGCGTCCGGGGGAGGCCATGGTTTTTGGGGCGGCGCAAGGAGGCAGGTCATGCAGACATCGGGCAAGCGCGGGCCACGCGGCAAGCGGCACAGCCGCGCGGGGCGTTCGCCCCGCGCGAACCTCTATGACGAGGTGACTGGCCGAATTGTTGCCGAACTCGAGGCCGGGCGCTTTCCATGGGTGCAGCCATGGGGCCGCCCCAACGGCCACGTGACCGGGACCGGCCCCGGCCTGCCGCGCAACGCGGTTACGGGCCGTCCCTATTCGGGGATCAACATCCTCATCCTCTGGGGCGCGGTCATCGAGCGGCGTTTCCCAAGTCAAGGCTGGCTGACCTTCAAACAGGCGCGCGATGCTGGCGGATGCGTGCGCAAGGGCGAGCATGGCAGGACTGTGGTTTATGCCGACCGCTTCACGCCCGAGGCGGAAAAGGAAAAGGCGCGCGAAACCGGCGAAGACGCCAAGGCCATCGCCTTCCTCAAGCGTTTCACCGTCTTCAATCTGGCGCAAATCGACGGGCTGGACCCGACGACGCTCGCCGCCGATCCGGTCCCGCTGCCCCAACGCGAGATTGTGCCGGTCGCCGAGGCGCTGATCCTGGCGAGCGGCGTCGATTTCCGGATCGGCGGCGAGCACGCCTATTATTCGCCGGGGGAGGACTATGTGCAGGTGCCGCCCCAGCCCGCTTTCTTCGAGCAGATCAATTATTATCGCACCGCGCTCCATGAACTGACCCATGCCACGGGCCACGCCTCGCGGCTTGGGCGCGACCTTTCGCATGGCTTCGGACGCAAGGGCTATGCGCGCGAGGAACTGGTCGCCGAACTCGGTTCGGCCTTTCTCTGCGCGAGCTTAAGCATCGCGCCGACCGTTCGTCATGCCGATTATCTCGGTTCCTGGCTGGCCGTATTGCGCGAGGACAATCGCGCGATCTTCCGCGCGGCCTCTCAGGCGAGCAAGGCGGCGGACTGGCTGCTCGCGCGCCAGCGCGGGGCGGAACCCGTGGAGCGCGCGGCATGAACACGTCGCGCTTCGAGACCGAGCCGACCGGGATCGGCGAGCAAAGCCTCGTTCCGGGTGTCGCGCCGATCAGCAGGACCGACCGGCTCGCGGCGCTTGCCGCCGCGCCAATGTTGCCCGCCAAGGCGCAGCGCCCCTGCGATCTGGGATTGTTCGACATGGCGGCGCGCAACCAGCCCGACCTGTTCGACAAGCTTCCGCGCCCTTCGCAAGCGAAGGACGGATGACGCGCGGCGCGTCCCGCCGCAACCAAAACCGGCCCCGTCATCGGCAAAGATTGGACGGGACCGGTGCTCAACCAAGGAGCAAGACCGATGAAACTCGACTTTATCCCGATTAACAAGCTTGCCGTCAGCAAAGCCAATATGCGGCACGCCAAGAAGCCGCCCGATATCTCCGATATCCTGCCCTCTGTGCGCGCGCGCGGCGTGCTCGTTCCGCTCTTGGTGCGGCCCAAATCCTGTCCTGAGCCCGTCGAAGGAGGCAGAGACGATTGCTTCGAGATCGTCGCCGGACGGCGGCGCTTCGAAGCGGCCAAGGCCGTTGCCGCCGAGGCCGAGGCCGAGGACGAAGCGAAGCAAACCGCAGCCGGGCTTCCTTGCGCCATCCTCGCCTCCGGCGACGATGCCGATGCGGTCGAGGCCTCGCTGATCGAGAATCTGGCGCGGCTCGACCCCGACGAGGTCA
>CAYQVL010000428.1:0-1975 GCA_964420825.1 uncultured Sphingomonadaceae bacterium | reverse complement strand
GCGCATGCCTGACCTGAGTGAGTTGCCGTTCGAAGAGGATGACGTCATTCGCGGCGAAACCGTCGCACGGTCCGGCCATGTTGTCTTGGAGCCTGAAAATCCGACCGAAATCGCGACGGAATCAGAGCGATGACGGTGACCGAAAAAAGGCTTGCCGAAGCGCGCCACAATGAACGCCAGGCGCGCGCCCAATGGTTCCGCACGCTCGACGAGTTTCAAAGCCGCGCAACGACACGGGGAATCGCCGGCGAGGCCTGGGACGGTATCCAGGATGGCATCGGCGCGGCCGGCGAGCGGATTATCGCCTCGGCCAAAAAACGTCCCGGTGCGATTGCGGCGATCGGATCGGCGATTACGCTGTTCATACTGCGCAAGCGGATCGCCGACGCGATTCAGAAACGTCTCGACCGCCGCAAGGAAACTTCCCCGCCCCGTTATCCGTTAAAGACTACAGCAATGCCGGCTGCCGATCCGACACCAGATCTCAACCCGCAACCGACCATGACCGAGGAGGCATAAGATGAGCGTCAAGGACACCGTAAAAGACACCGCACATCGCGCGGGCGACACCGTCCGCGAAACCTACGAATCGACCAAGACACGCGCCGGCGAGGCCTATGACAGCGCCGCGACGAAGACCGGCGAGATTTATGCCCGCGCTCGCGGCCGGGCCGCTGCGGCCGGCCATCGCACCGCGGAGACCGTAAATAATAACCCGCTGACCACCATCATCGGCGGTCTCGCCGTCGGCATGCTGATAGGGTCTCTGCTGCCCAAGACACGCCGCGAGCGCGAATGGCTCGGCCCCTATGGCAGCGAGATCACCGGACGGGCGCGAGACGCAGCACAGGCAGCACGCGCCGTCGGCAGCGAAAAGCTCGACGAGTTCGGTTTCATCAAGGATGCCGCGCGCGACACCGCGAAGAGGGTGCTCGACAACGCCAAGGCCGTTGTCAGCGAAGCCAGCAGCGCCGCGGTCCACAAAGCCAAACGCGACGACTGATCCTGCATCGCGATGAACGGCTGACCAATGAATGGTTCAATCGCCGTTCAGTTGCACCCGCCTAAGTCACAGGAAATAATAGCAATCTATTGTTGACCGGGAGTATTTCATGTTTCGTTTTTCCAAGGCGCTGTTCGCCGCCACCCTCGCAACCGCCACGCTGACCGCCCCGGCATTGATCAGCCCGGTCGCTGCCGCGGTCAGCCAGACGAGCCCGTCGGCCTTTGTCGAGAGCCTCGCCACCGATGGCCTGCAGGCCTTGCGTTCGGGAAGCGAAGCCCAAAAACGCGCGCGTTTCCGTTCGCTGCTCGGCCAGCATTTCGCCGTCGACCAGATCGGCGACCGGTTGATCCAGCGCTGGCGCGGCCGGATCAGCAGCGGCCAATATCGCGCCTATCAGCGCGCGTTGCCCGGGTTCCTCATGGGCACCTATGCCGACCGGCTGTCGACCTATGCGCGCGCCGATGTCGAAGTCATCAACGCCACCCAGCGCGGCGACACCTATCTCGTCCAGACGCGAATCACCAATCCGGGAAGCCGGCCGGCATCGGCGATCTGGTATCTGAGCCGTTCCGGCGGGCGCTATCAGGTGACCAATGTGCGCGTTTCGGGGATCAACCTGACGCTCAATCAGGCCCAGGATTTCGACAGCTATATCCAGCGCAACGGTTTCGACAGACTCGTCGCCTTCATGGAATCGCGCGGCGCTTAAGCTGCGGTCGCAATATTGTAGTCGAAGGGCGGTGGCGTTGCTGCCGCCTTTCGTTTATGTGGCGCGGCCATGAGCAAAACCAAACTCCACCTCGTCTTCGGCGGCCGGGTTTCCGACCCGCGCACGCTCAATTTCAACGACACCGGATCGCTCGATCTGGTCGGGATATTCCCCAATTACGAGGAAGCCGAAGAGGCGTGGCGCGCCAAGGCTCAGCGCACGGTCGACGACGCGGAAATGAAATATGTCGTCGTCCACCT
>CAYQVL010000427.1:0-1979 GCA_964420825.1 uncultured Sphingomonadaceae bacterium | reverse complement strand
GCAAGAGCCGGCATCGACATCGACGCGCTGGCGGCGAGGTTGCAACAGGAAGGCGCGCAAGCCTTCGTCAAATCCTGGAAACAGCTGCTGCAACGCATTGCCGACAAGAGCGCCGCGCTGGCCGGCACCCAATGACGCAGCCGCACAGCACCGACATGGCGCACGTTGCCTCATCCCGATCGGCTGTATCCCTAACCGGACGTCCGCAATGGCAGGCGCTGCTGCACCATGCCGGGCAGCTCGGCGGGAGTCACCTGCGCGAACTGTTCGCCGACGATCCGGAACGCGGAAACCGTCTTTCCGCCGAGGCCGCCGGCCTGTACCTCGATTATTCCAAGCAGCGTGTCACCGACGAAACTTTACGCCTGTTGCAGGATCTGGCCGCCGCCTGCGGCCTCAAGGAACACGTCGCGGCGATGTTTCGCGGCGACAGGATCAATGCGACCGAGGATCGCGCGGTGCTGCACACTGCCCTTCGCTCGACTTCCGGCGCGCGCATTCTCGTCGATGGTTCCAATATCGTGCCGGAAGTTCATGCGGTACTCGGTCGCATGGCGGCTTTCAGCGAGCGCGTACGTTCGGGTGCCTGGACCGGTCATGGCGGGAAGCGCATCCGCAATGTCGTCAACATCGGCATCGGCGGCTCCGACCTCGGCCCAGTGATGGCCTACGAGGCGCTGCGCCATTACAGCCGGCGTGATCTGACGTTCCGTTTCGTTTCCAACGTTGATGGTACCGATTTTGTCGAGGCGGTGCAGGGCCTCGACGCTGCCGAAACCTTGTTCGTCGTTTGCTCCAAGACATTCACGACGCTGGAGACGCTGACCAACGCGCAGGCGGCTCGCGCCTGGTGCCTGGACGCTCTGGGCGGCGAGAGAGCGATAGCGAAGCATTTCGTCGCGGTTTCGACCAACGCGGCCGAGGTGGTCAAGTTCGGCATCGACGCGGAAAACATGTTCGGCTTCTGGGACTGGGTTGGTGGCCGCTATTCGATGGATTCGGCGATCGGCCTTTCGACGATGCTGGCGATCGGGCCGGAGAATTTCCACGCGATGCTCGCTGGATTTCGTGCGATGGACGAACATTTCAAGAGCGCGGCGCCGGGAAGCAACCTGCCAGTGCTGATGGCATTGCTGGCGATCTGGAACGGCAACTTTCTCAATGCCGCGACCGTGGCTGTGCTGCCTTACGAGCAATATCTGAAGCGCTTCCCGGCGTACCTGCAACAGCTGACGATGGAGAGCAACGGCAAGCACGTCAGCCTCGACGGAACGCCGCTCGATTACGACACCAGTCCGATCTACTGGGGCGAGCCCGGAACCAACGGCCAGCACTCGTTCTATCAGCTGATCCACCAGGGCACGCGCATTGTGCCTTGCGACTTCATCGGCTTCTGCCGGCCACTCAATCCACTCGGCAGTCAGCATGATCTGCTGATGGCCAATCTGTTCGCGCAGAGTGAGGCGCTCGCCTTCGGCAAGACCGCGAACGAATTGAAAGCCGAAGGCACGCCCGAGGCGCTGGTGCCGCACCGCAGTTTTGAAGGTAACCGGCCGAGCAACACCATTCTTGCGGATCAACTCACGCCGCACACGCTGGGCGCACTGGTCGCCTTGTACGAGCACAGCGTGTTCGTGCAGGGCGTTATCTGGAACATCGACTCGTTCGATCAGTGGGGTGTCGAGCTCGGCAAGGCGCTCGCCAAGCGTACCGCCGCCGAAATTACCAGCGCGAACGAGCCGCACCTTGCCCATGACAGCTCGACCAACACATTGATCCAGCGGTATCGCGAATCGCGGGCGCTAGGCACATGAGCGCCGCAATCAGCCCGCTCGCCGGAAAGCCGGCGCCGCCGTCGCAATTGGTCGATGTACCGAAGCTGCTCGCCGCTTATTTCGACTTGCGCCCCGATCCGACGGTGCCGGCGCAGCGCGTCGCCTTCGGCACCTCCGGGCACCGCGGCAGCTCGTTCGAACGCA
>CAYQVL010000426.1:0-1979 GCA_964420825.1 uncultured Sphingomonadaceae bacterium | reverse complement strand
CGGCCCGGCAACCCCGGCGGTCGGCTGGGCGGCGGGGATCGAACGGCTGGCGATGCTGATCGACGCGCCCGCCAGCGATGCGCCCGACGTCGTCCTCGTCCCGCTCGGCGAGGCGGCCCAGCTCGCCGCGGGCGGCCTGCTCGCCGAGCTGCGCCGCGCGGGGATCGCCGCCGACATGGGGTACAAGGGCAACATGAAGAAGCGCATGCAGCGCGCCGATGCGAGCGGCGCGCGCTTCGCCGTGATCATCGGCGACGACGAGCTGGCGCGCGGCGAGGTCGCGCTCAAGAACCTGGGCGACGGCAGCCAGAACAATGTCGCGCTGGCGCAGCTCGCCGCCGAACTCGCACGGACATGACGGGCATTTCCGACGAACGGATCGCGCAGATCGAGGCGCGGCGCGACGAGCTGCAGGCCAAGATGGCAACGGGGCAGCTCGACGGGGAAGCGTTCGTCGCGGCGTCGAAGGACTATGCCGAGATCGAGCCGGTCGCCGAGGCGGCGGCCGAGGTGCGGCGGCTGCGCGCCGAGCTCGCCGAAATGGGCGCGATGATCGCGCGCGACGATACCGATGCCGAACTGAAGGCGATGGCGGTCGAGGAAATCGCGCAGATCGAGGCGCGGCTGCCCGAAGCCGAGCGCGCGCTGGCGCTCAGGATGCTGCCGCGCGACAGCGCCGACGATCGCCCCGCAATGCTCGAGATTCGCGCCGGGACGGGCGGCGACGAGGCGGCGCTGTTCGCCGGGGACCTGATGCGGATGTACACGCGCTATGCCGAGGAGCGCGGCTGGAAGGTCGAGACGATCAGCGCGAGCAGCTCGGACGTCGGCGGCTTCAAGGAGGTCGTCGCGAGCGTCCGCGGGACAGGCGTGTTCGCGCGGCTGAAGTTCGAAAGCGGCGTCCACCGCGTCCAGCGCGTGCCGGTGACCGAGAGCGGCGGGCGGATACACACCTCGGCGGCGACCGTCGCGGTGCTGCCCGAGGCCGAGGAGGTCGATATCGACATCGCCGACGGCGATTTGCGGATCGACGTCTATCGCGCGTCGGGCGCGGGCGGCCAGCACGTCAACACGACCGATAGCGCGGTGCGCATCACGCATATCCCGACCGGGCTCGTCGTCACGCAGCAGGACGAGAAATCGCAGCACAAGAATAAGGCGGCGGCGCTGAAGGTGCTGCGCACGCGGCTCTACGAGCAGGAGCGCAACCGGATCGCCTCCGAACAGGCGGGCGCGCGCAAGTCGATGGTCGGATCGGGCGACCGCTCCGAGCGCATCCGCACGTACAATTTCCCGCAGGGGCGCGTCACCGATCACCGGATCAACCTGACGCTCCACCGGCTGCCCGAGATCCTCGAAGGCACCGCGCTCGACGAGGTGATCGACGAGCTGATCGCCGAGGACGAGGCCGAACGGCTGGCGAGCCTCAATGGCTGATGCCGCCGGC
This sequence comes from uncultured Sphingomonadaceae bacterium, assembly GCA_964420825.1. Lineage (GTDB taxonomy): Bacteria > Pseudomonadota > Alphaproteobacteria > Sphingomonadales > Sphingomonadaceae > Parasphingopyxis. The sequence continues at coordinate 532 of CAYQVL010000426.1, read as the reverse complement.
GCGCTGCGCGAGGCGGCGGCGCGGTTGGAGGGCGTCAGCGCGACGGCGCGGCTCGATGCCGAACTGCTGATGGCGCACGCCGCGCGAATCGAACGGTCCGAATTGCTGCTGCGCCTGCGTAACATGGCCGCGCCCGAGGGTTTCGCCGCACTGGTCGAACGCCGCGCGGCGCACGAGCCGGTCGCCTATATCCTGGGCTATCGCGATTTCTGGAATGTGCGGATCAAGGTTGCACCGGGGGTGCTGATCCCGCGCGCCGACAGCGAGACGCTGATTGAGGCGGCGGTCGCGGCGTTCGGCGCGCGCGGCCCGGAAACTATCCTCGACCTCGGCTGCGGGCCCGGCACGCTGCTCCTCGCCGCGCTCGATCTGTGGCGCGATGCGCACGGGCTCGGGATCGAGCGGTCGGCGCGCGCGCGGGCGCTGGCACAGGACAATGCCCAAACGCTCGGCCTGGCCGATCGCGCCGAGATCCGCGCGGGCGACTGGACCGGGGCGGATTGGGTCGAGGCGATCGGTCAGCGTTTCGACC
>CAYQVL010000425.1:0-1980 GCA_964420825.1 uncultured Sphingomonadaceae bacterium | reverse complement strand
CTCGACCTCTTCGGAATCGATTACAGCCTACTCCCGCAAATCACTGGAAATTCTGAAATTTATGGAGAGACAGGTGCAGCGCTGCTGGGCCGGGCTATCCCGATCGCCGGGATGGCGGGCGACCAGCAGGCGGCGCTGATCGGCCAGGCTTGCTTTACTCCCGGCATGGTCAAATCGACCTATGGCACGGGTTGTTTCATGCTGCTCAACACTGGCGGCGAAGCGATCCTCTCGGACAACCGCCTGCTGACCACGCCCGCCTATCGCATCGGTGACGAAACCGTTTACGCACTCGAAGGCTCAATCTTCGTCGCCGGCGCGGCGGTTAAATGGCTGCGCGACAAATTGGGCCTGATCGACGCAGCCGCCGACACCGAAGCCATCGCTCGCGCCGCGCCCGATGATCACGGCGTCACGCTCGTCCCGGCGTTCGTCGGACTGGGCGCGCCGCATTGGGAGCCCGACGCGCGCGCCCTGCTGACCGGAATGACGCTCGATACCACCGCCGAACATATCGTCCGCGCGACGCTTGAATCGATCGCCTTCCAGACGCGCGATCTCGTTGATGCGATGCGCGCCGACGGCGCCGACGAGCCGCAGACGCTGCGGATCGACGGCGGCATGGCTCAAAACGGCTGGTTCGCGCAGTTTTTGAGCGACATCCTCGACGCCCCGGTCGAACGCCCCGCCAACCACGAGACGACCGCGCTCGGTGCGGCCTATCTCGCGGGTTTGAGCGTCGGCGTCTGGAACGGTCTCGACGATCTGTCGGAGCGGTGGCAGGCCGACAAGCGCTTCGAGCCGGCGATGAATGCCGAGCGGCGCGAAACGCTGCTGATGCGCTGGCGCGACGCGCTCAGACGCGCGATGCCGTGACCGCTTACCCAGCGCAAATCGTCATTGCGAGGAGCGTAGCGACGAAGCAGTCCAGGGTGTTGCGCGCTTAACCCCGGATTGCTTCGCTGCGCTTGCAATGACGAGCTGGTTTGAAAAGCGCCTATAACGTTCCCCCGGCGGGGGAGGGCTTACCCGATCGACTGCCCGGTCTTCTCCCAATCGGCCAGGAACACCGCCAGTCCGCTGTCGGTCAGCGGGTGGTCGACGAGCTGCTTGATCACCTTGGGCGGCATCGTCGCGACATCGGCACCGAGTTTCGCGGCTTCGAGAATATGGATCGGATGGCGGACGCTGGCGACGAGGATTTCGGTGTCGAAGGCGTAATTGTCGTAGATCAGCCGGATATCCGAAATTAGGTTCATCCCGTCATAGCCGATATCGTCGTGCCGCCCGACGAAGGGCGAGATGAAGGTCGCGCCCGCTTTCGCCGCGAGCAGCGCCTGGTTGGCGGTGAAGCACAGCGTGACGTTGACCATCGTGCCGTCGCCGGTGAGCTTCTTGCAGGTCTTGAGGCCCTCGATCGTCAGCGGCACCTTGATCGCGATATTGTCGGCGATCTTGCGCAGGATTTCGGCCTCGCGCATCATTTCGCCATGCTCGGTGGCGACCACCTCGGCCGAGACCGGCCCGTCGATCAGGTCGCAAATCTCCTTCGTCACCTCGATGATATCGCGCCCCGATTGGTGGATCAGCGACGGGTTGGTGGTGACGCCATCGACGAGCCCGGTCTCGGCAAGCTCGGCAATGGCGGCGGTATCGGCGGTGTCGGCGAAGAATTTCATGAAAATGTCCTGTGCGGATAGGTGAGTCGCACCGCCTATAGCCGATTTGGCCGGTGCGATAATCCGCCTATCCACATTGGCCGGTTCGCTATAGGAGCCCAAACGTCCCGATGATCAGCGGATCGTTCGTCGCGCGCGGGTTGGCGCGGATCGCGGCTTCCTCGCGACCCATCGCGGCGTAAATACCGTCGGCGGCTTCGCGCGCGACATAATCGCCGAGTCCCGAAATATCGATGCCGGTCGCCGCTTGGAGCGCCTGGCCGAGCACCGGATCGTCGGCGACGCGCAGCGCGGTGCCGAT
>CAYQVL010000424.1:0-1985 GCA_964420825.1 uncultured Sphingomonadaceae bacterium | reverse complement strand
TGACCATGCCGAAACCCGGCAGGACCATGATGTAAACTTCGGGATGGCCGAAGAACCAAAAGAGATGCTGATAGAGCAGCGGATCGCCTCCGCCTTGCGCGTTGAAGAAGGTCGTTCCGAAATTGCGGTCGGTGAGCAGCATCGTGATCGCCGCAGCGAGCACAGGCAGTGCGAGCAGCAACAGGAAGGCAGTGACCAGCACCGACCAGACGAAGAGAGGCATTTTATGGAGCGTCATGCCGGGGGCGCGCATGTTGAAGATCGTCGTGATGAAGTTGATCGCGCCGAGAATCGAGCTTGCGCCGGCCAGATGAACCGAGAGGATCGCCATGTCGGTCGCCGGGCCCGAGGCCTGCGTCGATAACGGGGCGTAGAGCGTCCACCCGGTACCCGACCCATAGCCGTTGGCGCCCATCACCTGCGTCGATCCCATGAGCAGCAGGAAGGCGGGAACGAGCAGCCAGAAGCTGATATTGTTCATCCGCGGAAAGGCCATGTCGGGCGCGCCGATCATCAACGGCACGAACCAGTTGCCGAAGCCCCCGATCATCGCCGGCATGACCATGAAGAACACCATGATAAGGCCATGCGCCGTGACCAGCGTATTCCACATCGCCAGCGCGGCGTTACCCGTCTCGCCCGACCATATTTCAAGATACTGGATGCCGGGCTGGGCAAGCTCGACGCGCATCATTCCCGAGATCGCGCCGCCTATGATGCCCGCGATGATCGCGAATATCAGATAGAGCGTACCGATATCCTTGTGGTTGGTCGACATGAACCAGCGGACGAAAAAGCCCGGTTTGTGATCGGCCTCATGGTGCGCGTCGTGGCCCGATGCCTCGAAATGCGCGGGAGTGGCGGCGGTGTCGGTCATCGGTACGAACCCTTAATTGGTGGCTGCGGCCTGGTCGACGACCACGGCCTCGGTCGTTGCTGCGACCGTATTGGTGTTTACTGGCATCGCGCTCGATTCGCCGAGCGCCGTAGCGGGCGCGGAACCGGCGTCAGCGCTGCTTGCGTCGCCGGGCATAGAACCGCCGCGCGCTCGCACCCAACGCGCAAACTGCGCGGGGGGAACAACCTCGACGGCGATCGGCATGAAGGCATGGCGGGCACCGCATAGCTCGGAGCACTGGCCGTAATAGACGCCGGGCCGATCGACATTGACCCAGCCTTCATTCAGCCGGCCGGGAACAGCGTCGATCTTGGTCCAGAAGGCCGGCACGGCGAAGCTGTGGATAACGTCGCTTGCGGTGACCAGGAAGCGGACGGTCGTGCCGGCCGGAATAACCATCCGCTCGTCAGCTGCAAGCAGCCGCGGACCATCGGCATCGGTGCGGAAACGCGCGCCTTCGGCCTGCTCCCCCTCTTCCTCCAGCATGTTCGAGATAATCGTCAGCCCGCCATAATCGGGATATTCATAGGTCCAGTACCATTGGTTGCCGGTTACCTTGACGGTCACGACATCCCCCTCGGGCAAGTCGTATTGACGGGCGAGCAGGCTGATCGACGGCACAGCGATGGCAACGAGAATGAGCACCGGGACCAAAGTCCAGATCACCTCAAGCGTCGTATTGTGGGTGGTTTTCGAGGGCACCGGGTTCGAACGGCGGTTGTAGCGAACGACGATCCACAGCAGCAATACAAGCACCATCACCGTAATCACCGTAATGATCGGGAGCAGCAGCCAATCGTGAAACCACTGCGCCTCGCGCCCGACTTCGGTAACCTGATCCTGAATTCCCATCCGTCCGTCAGGCTGACCTATGCCTTCGACGGGAACGGCATATTCGAAATCATCGGCGTCGGCCGATGCCGCGGCGGCAGCGTCGGTTGCCGTCAATTCCTCGCCCGGCGCGGGTGCGAGCTGCGTAGCGGGCGCCGGCGCAAGCTCGGACCGCGGCGCGGCGGCGATCGCTGCCTCAACAGGTGACGCCACGGAAAGCGAGGCAGCCGCGAGCCCCGCCGCCAGCATCATGGTT
>CAYQVL010000423.1:0-1990 GCA_964420825.1 uncultured Sphingomonadaceae bacterium | reverse complement strand
GCCGAGATTTTCGGGGACGTTGATGCCTAGAAAGCCGAGCTCGGCGTAGCGTTTGACGAGGCCGGCGGAGAGCGGCGTGTTGGTCCGCTCAAGCTCCTCGGCGACGCCGGGAAGCTCGGCGCGCGCGAAATCGCGCGCCGCCGATTGCAGCGCCAGCTGCTCGTCGCTGAGGGTGAAGTCCATTGTCAAGCTAGTTCGAGCGCCACCGCCGTCGCCTCGCCGCCGCCGATGCACAGACTCGCAACGCCGCGCTTGAGGCCGCGCTTTTCAAGCGCGTTGATCAGGGTCGCCATGATTCGAGCACCCGACGCGCCGATCGGGTGGCCGAGCGCGCAGGCGCCGCCGTTGACGTTGATCTTGTCGTGCGGGATGCCGAGCTCCTGCATCGCGATCATCGCTACGACGGCAAAAGCTTCGTTGATCTCGAACAGATCGACGTCGCCGATCTCCCAGCCGGCCTTTTCGAGGACCTTCTTGATCGCGGGCACCGGCGCGGAGGTGAACTTGCCGGGCTCCTGCGCGTGCGCGGCATGCGCGACGATGCGCGCCTTGACTGGCATCCCCTTGTCCCGGGCGACGCTTTCGCGCGTCAGCACGAGCGCGGCGGCGCCGTCCGAAATCGACGAGCTGTTCGCCGCCGTCACCGTGCCGTCCTTGGCAAAGGCCGGTTTGAGCGACGGAATCTTGTCGGGGAGCGCCTTGCCGGGCTGTTCGTCGATCTCGACCGTTTCACGGCCTTTGCGCGTTTCGAAGGTTACCGGCGTGATTTCGCCCTCGAACGCGCCGCTCTGCGTCGCCGCATTGGCGCGCGACAGGCTCTCGATCGCATAATTATCCTGCGCCTCGCGGGTGAACTGGTAGTGCTGCGCGGCTTCCTCGGCGAAACTGCCCATCAGGCGGCCTTCTTCATAGGCGTCTTCGAGCCCGTCGAGAAACATCGAATCCTTGATCGTATCATGGCCGATCCGTGCGCCGCCGCGATGCTTTTGCAGCAAATAAGGCGCGTTGGTCATGCTCTCCATGCCGCCCGCGACGATGATGTCGGCGGTACCGGCCTTCAGAGCATCATGCGCCATGATCGCCGCCTGCATGCCCGAGCCGCACATCTTGTTGACGGTCGTCGCCTGCGTGCCGATCGGCAGCCCGCCGCCCAATCCCGCCTGCCGGGCCGGTGCCTGGCCGAGTCCCGCTGGGAGGACACAGCCCATGAAAATCTGCTCGACATCGCCGCCGTTGATGCCGGCGCGCTCAAGCGCGGCCTTGACGGCGGTGGCGCCGAGCTGCGGAGCATCGACGCCCGACAGACTTCCCTGAAAGGCCCCTATCGGCGTACGGGCGTAAGAGGAGATGACGATCGGATCGGCGGACATGACGAATTCCTATGGCTGTGGTGTGTGTTCCCTCCCACCTAAGGCTTCTACAGGCAGCTTTCCAGAGACGGCCTGCGCACTTTCCATGCACCCGGGCGCTCTGCTAGCAACGCGCAAGAAAAATTCGCCGGAGAGAATCATCATGACAAAGCACTTCGCCCTTCGCTGCGCCGCCAGCGCGCTCGCCATTGCGCTGCCGCTCTACGCGCAGCAGCCCGCGCCCGGCGAGAATCTCATCGAAGAGGCCGAAGCGCCAGAGAACGAAGCGCGCGAAGCGCTCGAAGGAGATCGGGCGGTTCCCGCCGAACAGGCTGCGCCGCAAACTCCGCTGCCTGTCGCGGCCGCGAGCGTAGCCGAAGACAGCGACGACTGGGATGTCGCCAATCCGCCCTTGCCGCGCAGGCAAATTCCCATCGACGTCACCGAAGGCACCTGGATGAATGTCGATGTCAGCCCCGACGGGCAAACGATTGCCTTCGACCTGCTCGGCGACATCTACACGATGCCGATCACCGGCGGTAGGGCGACTGCGATCGCCTCGGGTCTGCCATGGGAGGTCCAGCCGCGTTTCTCGCCCGACGGCAGCCGCATCGCCTTCACCTCGGATCGCGGCGGCGGCG
>CAYQVL010000422.1:0-1998 GCA_964420825.1 uncultured Sphingomonadaceae bacterium | reverse complement strand
CGCGCTCAAGTTCTATGCCAGTGTCCGGCTCGACATTCGGCGTATCGGCCAGATCAAGGATCGCGACGAGGTCGTCGGCAACACGACCCGCGTCAAGGTCGTCAAGAACAAGGTTGCGCCTCCGTTCAAGCAGGTCGAATTCGACATCATGTACGGGAAGGGCATTTCCAAGGTCGGTGAGATTATCGACCTCGGCGTCAAGGCCGGGCTAGTCGAAAAATCCGGCGCCTGGTTCAGCTATGACAGCATCCGCATCGGCCAGGGACGCGAGAACGCCAAGACCTTCCTGCTCGACAATCCCGAACTGTTCGAACGTCTCGAAAAGGCGATCCGCAGCAAGGAAGACAAGGTCGCTGAAGAGATGATGACCGGTCCCGAAGCCGAAGGCGACGACTCTTAAAGTATTCCTGGCGACAGCCATTCGCCCATCAAAACCCAGCTTGTCGGTGCGTCCCATCCCTCGCCGGGATGCGTCGACCAGGCCCGTCGTCTTACGAGGCGGCGGGCCTTTATTGTGCGCGCGGCACAGGGCGGCTAGGCATGGCAATTCCACCGGGAGCCATCCATGACCATCGTTGTCCACCATCTCAACAATTCGCGTTCGCAACGTATCTTGTGGCTCCTCGAGGAGCTTGGCCTTGAATACGAGATCAGGCGTTACCAGCGAGACGCCAAAACCATGTTCGCGCCGCCCGAATTGCGGCGCGTCCACCCGCTCGGCAAGTCGCCGGTGGTCGAACATGACGGGCGCACGCTGATCGAAACGGGCGCGATCGCAGAATATCTTGTGGATCTCGCTGACGGCAAGCTCGGCGCGCCGGCTAGCCGCGACGAGGTTATCCGCTATCGCCAATTTCTCCATTATGCCGAAGGCTCGCTGATGCCGCCGTTGCTGCTCAAGCTGGTGTTGGCGCGGCTGCCGTTGATCGGAAAGGTCGCCACCGAGCGCGTCCAGCCGATGATCGATACCCATCTCCACTGGCTCGAAAGCGAACTGACGGAGCGTGACTGGTTCGCGGGCGACAGCTTTACCGTGGCCGATGTCATGATGAGCTTCCCGCTCGAGGCAGCACAGGGCCGCGCCGGGCTGGGGTCGTCGCGACCAAGATTGATCGACTGGCTCGCGCGCATCCATGCCCGTCCGGCGTACCAAGCGGCACTCGCTGCAGGAGGACCTTATGACTATGCCTAGGCTCACGCTTGATCGTCGTCGGCTGCTCGGGGGCGCCGCGATGGTGTCCGCAGGCTTCGCTCTCGGCGCTCCGACAATGCTACGCGCTACCGAGATCGATACGTCCGGCCTCATCCCGATTACGGACAATGTTGCGCCAATCGGTCGCGATGAGCGCGCCGCGCGCATCGCCCGGGCGCAGGCGCTGATGGCGGCCAACAATATCGACGCGATCGTCGTCGAGCCGGGCGCGAGCCTCGTCTATTTTACCGGCATACGCTGGTGGCGGAGCGAGCGATTGACCGCGGCGGTCATTCCGGCGAGCGGTGATCCCGTCATCGTCACGCCGTTCTTCGAACGGCCCTCGGTCGCCGAATCGCTTGGTATTCCCGCCGATATCCGTGCCTGGAACGAGGACGAAAGCCCGACCAAGCTGGTTGGCGATATCCTGACCGAACAGGGTTTCGCCAAGGGGCGGATCGGGATCGAGGAAACGGTGCGGTTCTTCGCGGCCGATGGCCTCGCGCATGCCTTGCCGATGGCTTCGCTCGTTTCTGCTGCGCCCGTCGTGCGCGGAGTACGGATGCGCAAAACCGCTGCCGAGATTGCGCTGATGCAGGCGGCGACCGATGTCACGATTGCCGCCTATCGCTGGACCGCGCCGCGCATCCGCGAAGGGATGAGCAACCATGATGTGTCGGCGATGATGAATGCCGCGACACGCGCGCTGGGTGGGGCACCCGAATTCGCGCTGGTCCTGCTCGGCGAGGCGTCGGCCTATCCGCACGGATCGGGACAGCCGCAAGTCGTCCGCAAGGGCGAGATCG
>CAYQVL010000421.1:0-2001 GCA_964420825.1 uncultured Sphingomonadaceae bacterium | reverse complement strand
AACGAGCCGATATAGGTACGGCGATGGCCGCGGATTTCGGCTTCGTCGCGAACGCCGCCCAATGACTGGCGGACGAATTCGCGCCCCGTCGCGCGCGCGATTGACTTGCCGAGCGATGTCTTGCCGACGCCGGGCGGTCCGACAAGACAGAGGATCGGGCCTTTCAACTTGTTGGTCCGCGCCTGCACCGCAAGATATTCGACGATCCGGTCCTTGACTTTTTCGAGCGCATAATGGTCCTCGTCGAGCACCTTTTGCGCCAGCCCGATGTCCTTTTTGAGCTTGGATTTCTTGCCCCAAGGCAGGCCCAGCAAGGTATCGAGATAGTTGCGGACGACGGTCGCCTCGGCAGACATCGGCGCCATGCCCTTGAGCTTTTTGAGCTCGGCATTGGCCTTTGTCCGCGCTTCCTTCGAAAGCTTGGTCTCCTTGATCTTTTTGGAAAGCTCGGCAAGCTCGTCGCCTTCGCTTTCGGCGGCGTCGCCCAGCTCGCGCTGGATCGCCTTCATCTGCTCGTTGAGGTAATATTCGCGCTGGGTCTTCTCCATCTGGCGCTTGACCCGGCCGCGGATCTTCTTCTCGACCTGGAGGACGCCGAGTTCGCCTTCCATGAACGCAAAGGCCATTTCGAGCCGCCGCGAAGGATTGCGTTCGACGAGCATCGCCTGCTTGTCGGAAACCTTGACGCCGATATTGGCGGCGACCGCATCGGAGAGGCGCGACGCTTCCTCGATCTCGCCGAGCTGGATCGCGGTTTCTTCGGGAATTTTCTTGTTGAACTTGGCGTAATTTTCGAACTGTTCGACGGTCGAACGCATCAGCGCGGCGATCTCGTTGCCTTCGACGACCTCGTCCTCGATCGCCTCGACCTCGGCGGCGAGATGTTCTTCGCGATAGTGGAGATCGGTCAGCGCCGCGCGCTGCTGGCCCTCGACAAGCACGCGCACTGTGCCATCTGGAAGCTTCAAAAGCTGGAGCACCGTCGCGGTGACACCGATATCGTAGAGGGCATCGCGGTCGGGATCGTCCTCCGCCGGATCGAGCTGGGCGACAAGGAAGATCGTCTTGTCGGCGGCCATCGCCTTTTCAAGCGCGACGACCGATTTGTCACGACCGACGAACAGCGGCACGATCATATGCGGAAAGACGACGATGTCGCGCAGCGGCAGAACAGGAAATGATTGGGTGGTCATGGAAACTCCAAAAGCCGGGGCGCATTGGCCTGTTGCCCTACGATATGGAGCCGGTCGGTCGCGGCTTCAACGGCGAGGCCCGAAATAGCGGGGATAGCGCGAACCGGTCATGTTCAACCAAGCAAAGTCGGCGCCCGCGCAAACCAGCCTTTTAAATCCGGATCTTCAAACCGATACGTCAGATCAATCGACCGCTTAGGCTGCGTCGTCGGCCGCTTTCTTCTCGCTCTTGGCAAAGACGCGGACGGGCTCCTTGCGGCCTTCGACGACATCCTTGTCGATGACGATTTCGTCGACGCCTTCCATCGACGGCAGATCGAACATCGAATCGAGCAGGATGGCCTCGAGGATCGATCGCAATCCGCGTGCGCCGGTCTTGCGCTCGATCGCCTTGTTGGCGATCGTCACCAGCGCGTCGGCAGTGAAATCGAGATTGACGTCTTCCATATCGAACAGCTTGGCATATTGTTTGACCAACGCGTTCTTCGGCTCGCTGAGAATCTGAACGAGCGCGGCTTCGTCGAGATCGTCGAGCGTCGCGATCACCGGCAGACGGCCCACGAATTCGGGAATCAGCCCGTATTTGAGCAGATCCTCGGGCTCGACCTGACGCAGCACTTCGCCGATTCGCTTTTCCTCCGGCGCGGAGACATTGGCGCCGAAGCCGATCGACTTGCCCTGCAGGCGGTCCGAAATAACCTTCTCGAGCCCCGAAAAGGCGCCGCCGCAGATGAACAGGATGTTGGTCGTGTCGACCTGGAGGAATTCCTGCTGCGGGTGCTTGCGGCCGCCCTGCGGCGGAACGCTC